>CAZSSS010000196.1:0-4250 GCA_964609255.1 uncultured Rhodobacterales bacterium | reverse complement strand
ATAGGCATCTGCCATATCCAACCGATCTTCGTTGCTGGCATCACCATTTGCTTCAATTTGCTCATAGATCAAAACAGCCTCTGAATGGCGTTTTGCCTTCATCAGTGATTTGGCCAGCCCGCGCTTGAAATCAAGCCTGTCCGGCTCATTGGTTAGGGCTGATTGGAAATAGGTCACAGCCTCGTTCGGGTCGGCGAAATTAAGCATAATGTCATTAAGATCGCTGGCGTCGATAACATTCGAAGTTCCGCTAAGCTGTCGATCTTCGTCGGTTATGCTACCACATGCTGTAAGCGCCAGCGACATGGCTGCTATGGCTAGTCCGGATTTGAAATAAATATTGCCCATAATTTGCCCTGTTTTTTAGTCTTGCCCAAGTAACAAGTAACGCCCATTGCCCCGCCGCACTAGTAAGAAATCAGCTTCAAAGGGGATTTCCGCCGAATTTTGCGCACTTAATTCAATTGCGAGGATCAAATTCACCCGAATTTGCTCTGAATTGCCATTATCCAATGCAAAAGCGCGTTCAAAACTGGCGCGGGCCCGAACGGGTTTTCCGCGGTTTATTTGCACAACACCCAGATTGTTCCATGCTGGAACAAAATCTGGGTCGCGTTCCACCGCAGTTTGCAAGAATTTTTCGGCCTGATTAAGCCGGCCCAAGCGCAGATTGGCAGACCCAATGGCGCTTAATACGTCCGAGCTAAGCCCCTGCGTTTCGATGGCGCGTGTATAGGCTGATAATGCAAGTTCAAATTCGCCAGCGGCCATCAGGCGATGACCAACAACCAGCCCGTCAACCGCCTCAGAAATATGTTCGGTCCCCGCAGGCGCACGAACGCCAACCCGATTATTATCCAATCTGCCAGAGATGTCTTCACAGCCCGAAATAGCCAAAGTAATAGCAATAAATGCGGCGTATTTTTTCACTATTTTCCGACGCCAAATGCCAGAATAATGTCATAAACCGATGGGCCAACCATCACAATCAACAATGGCGGCACCGTAAACATCATGGTGCCCAGCGTCATTTTTGTTGGTAATTTATTGGCTTTTTCTTCGGCACGCATTACCCGCTTGTCACGCATTTCATCTGCATAAACCCTTAGGGCGTCACTGATTGATGTACCAAAGCTGGCGGACTGAACCAAAACCGTCACAAAAGAACTAATATCGCTAACGCCGCAGCGCACGCCCATGTCTTTCAGCACGGTTATGCGGTCTTTACCGGCGCGCATTTCGTTTGCCACAATCTCAAATTCTTCGGACAGGGCAACATTGGAGCGTTTGATTTCAGCAGAAACACGCAGGATGGCTTGGTCAAGCGATTGCCCGGCCTCAACGCAAACCAGCATCAGATCCAAGGCATCGGGGAAACCGTTTTCGACTTCTTCCTGTCGGGTTTGCCGTCGGCGTTCCACCCAATAGCTGGGCAGATAATACCCAATGGCACCGGGCAAAATAACATAGATGGCAACAGTTGTCGCAGTGGGCTGACCGCCTGCCAGAAACATCAATATCACGCCGATAAAAATGAACGAGACACCGAGCACCATTTTTGAAAAGTTAAAGTTGCCAACAGCAGCCCGGGAACGATACCCGGCTTGGGTCAATTTCAACCGCGCTGCGGAAAATTCATCAGCATCTTTGGGCGTTAAATAGGCTTCGAATTTGGCCAGATTCATTTTGCCGCTGTCATAACGCAGGTTGATCCGAGGGGCGTCTTCGGCCTCGCCTCCACGGGTGAAACCGGGGGCGTTGCCGCTGCCGTTGATTTTATCAAACGGATTGGCACCCTTTTTTAACAGGATCGGCAAGGAAACCAGAATAAGGATCAGCCCGAAAACGCCAAAAATTATCAACGGGCCCATCGGGCCAAACGCAGCGGTGACAAATTCAAATAATGCAGACATTTTGCTTTCCCCCGGGCGCTATACTTTGATGTTAACCATCATACGCATAAAGATAACGTTGATGATCAGCATAATAAACACGGCAACCGCCAGCGGGATAAACACCGGCGATTTTTCGATCTTGTCGTAATAATTCGGTTGCAGAACGTTGATTGCAATCATCGCGGCGACCGGGAAAAACGACAGAAACCAGCCAGACCATTTGGCCTCTGCGGTGATGGCGTTTACGCGGCGGAACAGCCGGAACCGTGCCCGGATAACTTTTGACAAGCCTTCCAGAATCTCAGCGAGATTACCACCGGATTGGCTTTGAATCGCCACCGCAACCGTTAAAAACCGTAAATCCTGCACCTCAACACGTTCGCTCATCTTCTTAAGCGACTCCACAATTTCGGCGCCAAAGTTGTTTTCGTCAACCAGAATGCCAAATTCGGTCCCGACCGGGTCCGGCATTTCTGTGGCCACAATATTCACGGCGGCCGTAAACGGATGTCCGACACGCAATGAACGCACCATCAGTTCAACCGCATCCGGCAGTTGTTCCTGAAACAGGTCCATTCGCTTTTTTGCTTTTGAATTCAACCACATATAAACAGACCCAACACCCATACCAAGCGATACAATGATCCGCATGACCAAGCCGGAACCTGTCGTAAAGGTCAGTGTCAGAAACACAACAACAATAATAAAAACCATCATGCCGATCAACGCGACGGGGGTGAAGGCAATATTCGCCACCGCCGCTTTTTTGGCCATAATGCCCAAAATGGGGATGCCGCGCGATTCCTTGTGCTGTTCGCGTTCCTTACGCAGGGTTTCCATGACGCTTTCGCGGGTTTCGCCTTTTTCCAGCAATTGCAAACGCCGGTTAACCCGTGATTCGAGGCGCACGGATTGTCCGAATACCGCAAGGTATATTCCCTCAATCAGGAAAAAGACCGCAACAAAAATTGCAGCATAGATTAGCGGTTCAATACTCATTGTTGCGTGCCTTGTTGTTCAGTATAAACGGTTGAGTCTGCAAACAGGCTGGAGGGCAGGTTATACCCCCATTGGCGGAACCGTTCTGTGTAAAAGGATCGCAATCCGCTGGCGACAAACCGGCCATTGATTTTGCCATCTTCATCAAGACCCTGATGTTCAAACTTGAATATTTCCTGCATGGAGATGACCTCACCTTCCATGCCGGTGATTTCTGTGATCGACACCATTCGCCGCGACCCATCGGTCAAACGGCTGACCTGAACAATCAGATTGACCGCTGATGAAACCTGTCCGCGCATGGCTTTCAGGGGCATATCAATGCCCGACATCGCCATCATATTTTCCATACGAGACACGGAATCGCGGGCGCTGTTGGCGTGAATTGTGGTCATTGAACCGTCATGGCCGGTGTTCATGGCTTGCAACATGTCGATAACCTCATCGCCACGGGTTTCGCCAACGATAATCCGGTCCGGGCGCATCCGCAGCGCGTTGCGCAGTAAATCCCGTTGTGAAACCTCGCCTTTGCCCTCAACATTTGGGGGGCGGCTTTCCATGCGGCCCACGTGGACTTGTTGAAGCTGAAGCTCAGCAGTGTCTTCGATGGTCACGATGCGTTCATCCGCGCCAATAAACCCCGAAAGGGCATTAAGCGTGGTGGTTTTGCCCGAACCCGTCCCGCCTGACACGATGATATTCAGCCGCGTTGCAACCGCTGCTTGCAAATATGTGGCCATCGCCTCGTTGAAGGCACCAAAGTTGATCAATTCCTCAATCGACAGCTTGTCCTTGGAGAATTTACGAATGGAAACCAATGCCCCGTCAACCGCACAGGGCGGCACCATGGCATTAAACCGAGAGCCATCCATCAGCCGCGCATCCACATAGGGGTGGCTTTCGTCAACACGCCGGCCAACCGCTGATACAATTTTGTCGATCACCCGCAAAAGGTGGCGTTCGTCTTTAAAGCGAACGGAGGTTAATTCCAGTTTACCGGCGCGTTCAATAAACACCTGAAATGGCCCGTTGATCAAAATATCGTTGATGGTCGGGTCGCGCAGCAAGGGTTCTATGGGGCCAAGGCCGGTAACCTCGTCCATCAGGTCTGACAAAAGTTGTTTTTGTTCAGAGCCGTTCAGCACAACACCCATTTCGTGGATGCCTTCGCGCGCGATAGCACCGATTTCACGGCGCAAATCCCCGTCAGATGCTTTTTCAATGGCGCTGAGGTTAAGGGTTTCCAGCAATCGTTTGTGCAAATCCATGCGCAGATTCATCAGCCGGTCCGCGCGTTTCTGGTCTTTTGCCGCGATTTCGACTTCTTCTTCGGTGACTTTTCGGTCAAGTTTCGGG
>CAZSSS010000195.1:0-4301 GCA_964609255.1 uncultured Rhodobacterales bacterium | reverse complement strand
AGTCAATGTTGGATTTCATATCTGCGGTAATATCAATCACCATATTGATAGGATCGCGGGAAATAACCTGCCCCGGATCCATAATGGAATACAGCGATTCAGAAACTGCAATGTCGCTTAACGACATGAATACCTTGGCTTCTTCAAATTCACCATTGGTTGAGAAGGGCACAGATATTTCAAATTCAGCGCCACCAAAGCTAAGGTCAAATGGCGGAATTGGCATTCCTTCGATATTGAATTTGGTAAAGGAATATTCAGCCGAACCAGCGGTTTCGGTAAAGGTAAAGCGACCATTTTGCATAGATACCTCACCGGATCCGCCTTCGCTAGTGGCCGAATAGATCAGGTCCATATCGCGGTTTGAAATTGCCGAGCTGCCAGTAGATTCGCCAATAGAAAATTCAAACATCGCATTAAGCGCGCCGCTCATGTATTCGCCGATGCGATCTTCATCAATTGCAAAAAAGCTGAGCGCGTATTGAAGATCTTCAAAGGTGCCAGCGCCTTTCATTACGTCTTGTTCAGGCGAGGTGAAATCATAACTATAGGACGCATCGCCAATGCTGCCGCTATTGGTGATCAACATTGTTGCCATAGAGATCGAAAAATCTTCAGCCAGATCTGTTATCGACATATCAAGGGCGCGCAAAAATGGGTTACCATTGGTCTCAGCGGTAATCGACAAGCTGTTCGCGTGAACCGAATAATTCAGCGTATCAGCCGCTTGACCACTGGTTAATCCGTCAACCGAAACGGTCAGGCCGTTATTGATGATATTAAGCACCAATGGCGCTGGAAAGCTGCTGTCATTGATGGTTACGGTGGCATTTGGCGACAAAGTAAAGGTTACATTGCCCGGCGTAGTTGCTGATGGCACAGCCTTCAGCCAATCAGCGCTGATCACCAAATCACCCTCGGGTGCAGAGATAAACAAATCTGTGTATTCAACTGAATTATCAGAGCCGATATTCCGTTCTGAAAACGACACGACACCGCCGGACTGAGTGGCCATGCCGGAAATTCCGTCAAAAAAGCCTACCAGATCATCCTGGGCCATCACGGATGATGAACACCCGATAACCAGCGCGGTGGAGATACCAATAATTTTATTTTTCATCTTAAATCTTTCCTTTTTCCTAAAGAATCGGTCAATTTTAGCACCAGAACCTGTTTGGTGCAATTTTGGTGCAATGTCATGGGTTATGTAGGGGCAATTTATGCAATTTTAAAGAACATAACGCGAAATATCGGTGCTGCGCGATAATTCGCCCAAGTGTTTTTCAACAAATTCCGCATTCACAGTTACCTTGTCGCCGCCACGGTCCGGGGCTTCAAAACTCAGCTCCTCAAATACCCGTTCCAGCACGGTATAAAGCCGCCGCGCGCCTATGTTTTCAACGGAATGATTAACCTCTGCTGCGATTTTCGCCAAGGCGGCAATGCCGTTTTTGGTAAAATCAACGGTGACTTTTTCGGTTGCCATCAGGGCAGTATATTGCCGGGTCAGGGCATTGTCAGTTTCGGTAAGAATGCGCACAAAATCGTTTTCGGTGAGGGCGTGAAGTTCAACCCGAATGGGTAGGCGACCTTGCAATTCAGGCAGCAAATCGCTGGGTTTGGCGATGTGAAACGCACCCGAGGCGATAAACAGAATATGGTCGGTTTTGACGGGGCCGTGTTTGGTTGAAACGGTGGTGCCCTCAATCAAGGGCAGCAAATCCCGCTGCACGCCTTCGCGCGAAACATCACCGCCGCGCGCGTCGCTGCGCGCACATACTTTGTCAATTTCATCCAGAAAAACAATGCCGTTTTGTTCAACTGATTCAATGGCTTTGGCATTGATGGCTTCTTCATCCAGCAATTTGTCGGCCTCTTCCGCGACCAGCAATTTATAGCTGTCTTTGACCTTAACCTTTTTGCGGGTGGTGCGTCCGCCCATGGCTTTGCCAAACATATCGCCAAGGTTCAACATCCCCATGCCCGCACCGGGTTGGCCGGGGATATCCATCATTTGCATGGGGTTGGAGTGATCGGCGATGTCCAGCTCGATCTCTTTTTCGTCCAACAAACCATCGCGCAGTTTTTTGCGAAACATATCAAGCGTTTGTTCACGGGCATCTTCGCCAGCCAACGCCGCCAGAACACGGGCTTCGGCGGCCTCATGGGCGCGGGTTTTTACGTCTTCGCGCATGGTGTCGCGGGTCATTAAAATGGCGCTATCGACCAGATCACGCACGATTTGTTCAACATCGCGGCCCACATAGCCCACTTCGGTAAACTTGGTGGCCTCAACTTTCAGAAACGGCGCATTGGCCAGCTTGGCCAGTCTGCGCGATATTTCGGTTTTGCCCACGCCGGTTGGCCCGATCATCAAGATATTCTTGGGGTAAACCTCATCGCGCAGATCATCCGCCAGTTGGCTGCGCCGCCAACGATTGCGCAGGGCCACAGCCACAGCACGTTTGGCATCGTTTTGGCCAATAATAAAGCGGTCAAGTTCCGAGACAATTTCCCGGGGGGTTAGGTCTGTCATTTGTTTTCCGTATAAGGGGGCAGGCGGTTTTTCAATGGGAAATTGGGCAATCTGGCCATGATGCTGGCGCGGATTTGTGCCCACCATGTGCCAAGCACTGTGATGAATAAACCGATGGTGAAAAATGTGGCAATGGTGGCAAATTCGCCGCCCCCGGAATTACCGTTAAAGGCGGCATAGATAAGATAAGCCATATACAAAATACCCGCAGTCAGGAACGAACGCCGGTCAATGATTAACGCAACCAAAGCAATGCCAAGCAGCGCGAGCGAGGTCAGCGTATATCCCATCGCCCCGCCAATATTGAACAAAGTCAGCGCAACCGTGTTTACAATTGCAACAGCGGCCAACACATGTAACCAAAACCCAGACGCGGCAAACCGGCTAACGCGGTGCGGGTCTTTGGTGTCAAAATACATGGCCAGAATGAATATCAACACGCCGAACACTAAGGTGGAGATCGGGAAATAGCTGGCATTGTTCAGGTCAAAAACCCCTCTGCGCAGTTCAAAAATATCAAGCACATTAGGGGACATAATCGCCGCAACCGCCAGCGCCACAAGCGCGCCAAAAAGCCCAAACAGGAACATCGAAAATGGCAGCTTGAACACGCGAAACCAAATCAGCATAGCGATCATGCCGATTATGCCGGTGTATAAAAAGTCATATTCCGAGGGGTTTATCGGGTCGAGCAATAACACAAAGCTGAGCACAGCAATATTACCGGCAAACACGCTGGCAAGAAAAATGCTGGGCAGGTTCATGCGGCGTTTTAATGTGAAATAAAACGCCATGCCAAAACTGACGACCGCGCCGGTCAATGCCACAAAATAATTGCCCTGAGAGGCAATAAGCCAAACCAGCCCACCGCTGAACAGCATACCCAGACCTACGGTTA
Source organism: uncultured Rhodobacterales bacterium (assembly GCA_964609255.1). Taxonomy (GTDB): domain Bacteria; phylum Pseudomonadota; class Alphaproteobacteria; order Rhodobacterales; family Rhodobacteraceae; genus UBA3077. The sequence goes on along the minus strand of CAZSSS010000195.1, from coordinate 867 downwards.
CGAAAATCTCGGCAAAGCCTTTGAACAGTTCAAACGGTTCATCGTCAACCAGCATGTGATCGCGAAATCCAAGTCGGCTTTCGGCAAATATGGTCAGCCGCGAGGCTTGTTCCTCGGTTAAAATATTAGCCGCAACAGCAGCGCGAATATCGTTTATGTTGAAATCAGGCATCGATGCTCTCCACAATCATATTTCCGTTGGTAAATACACAGATCTCTGCGGCAATTTCCAGGGCGCGGCGTGCGATACCTTCGGCATCTTTGTCAGTTTCCATCAAGGCCCGCGCCGCCGCCAGAGCAAAATTCCCGCCCGACCCCACAGCGGCGATATCGTTTTCGGGTTCCAGAACATCGCCCGCGCCAGTAATGATAAACAGGTCTTTGCCGTCGGTTACGATCAACATCGCCTCAAGGTTTTTCAGGTATTTATCGGTGCGCCAATCCTTGGCCAATTCAACAGATGCACGCGCCAATTGCCCCGGTGAGGCCTCCAGCTTGGCCTCCAACCTTTCCAGCAAGGTAAACGCATCCGCCGTTGATCCGGCAAAACCACAAACAACATCATGGCCGCCCGGGCTGATGCGGCGGACCTTACGCGCGGACCCTTTGATAACGGTGTTGCCAAGGCTAACCTGCCCATCGCCAGCAATCACAACTTTGCCGTTCTTGCGCACACCAACAATGGTGGTGCCGTGCCATCCGGGGAAGTTATTGGGTTCGCTCATGGGGTTCCTCATACTGGTTTGTAATCCGATATAAGTAATAGCCCGTCACATTGCCATAGCTGTTGTATTTTTATGCAGGTCACGATTGCTAGGGTCAGGACTCATTGATTGATCCAGAAGATGACAACTGCGGCAATCTGGA
>CAZSSS010000194.1:0-4307 GCA_964609255.1 uncultured Rhodobacterales bacterium | reverse complement strand
GTAATCCTTGCCGTCATATGCGGCAATTTGCTCAACCGAATTCAGCACTGGAATGATGGCAAATTCCCGCAATGCGGTTTTGTCACCGGGCATTAGCCCCGAAAAATTGTAAATCCGCGGCCCGGCACCAATGGCTTGCCGTAACAAAACGCCTTCTTCTGCTTGTGCGACAAAAAACGTGCGAACCCCGGCGGCCACCAAAGCCGGCCCAACCCTTTTTGCGCCCAACCCATACGCATCAGCTTTGATCACCGCTGAGGTTTCAACACTGTCGGCAGAAAGCCCGTCAAGCGCTCGCCAATTATTGCAAATGGCCTCCAGATCGATGGTTAACGTTGCTTGCATGTAATTTCTTTGTTTTCAAAATACTCAAGGGGGGGTGAAACCCCTCGCTTAGAAATCCTCAACCTGCCGCTGGTAATTCTTCGCCAGATTACCAAATTTGGTAAATTCAGCTTCAAATGACAGCTCAATATTGCCGATCGGACCGTGGCGTTGCTTGCCGATGATTATCTCAGCTTTGCCCATCAGGTTTTGCATTTCACCCTGCCAGGCCATCATTTTTTCAATATCGTGTTCACCGGGCTTTTCACGTTCTTTATAATATTCCTCGCGATACACAAACATCACCACATCGGCATCTTGCTCAATTGAGCCGGATTCGCGCAGGTCCGACAGCATCGGGCGTTTGTCTTCGCGGCTTTCCACTTGGCGCGATAGCTGGCTAAGCGCGATCACCGGGATGTTCAATTCTTTGGCGATGGCCTTCAACCCTTGGGTGATTTCCGAAACCTCGTTCACGCGGTTGTCTTTGGCGGTGGCCGGTCGCACCAGTTGCAAATAATCGATGATCAGCACATCCAGACCGTGTTGGCGTTTCAGCCGCCGCGCGCGTGCTGCCAATGCCGAAATTGGCAGGGCGGCGGTATCGTCGATATAGAGCGGGCATTTTTCCAGATCCTTGGCGGCCTCGACAAAGCGTCTGAATTCATCCTCGTTCAAATCACCATTGCGGATTTTTTCTGACGGAATGCGCGCGGCCTCGGATAATATCCGCGCCGCAAGCTGGTCTGACGACATCTCCAGACTGAAAAATCCAACCACACCGCCGTCAATCGCCCCCTCGGATCCATCCGAAAGCGTGCCTTTTGTGTAAACTTTGGCAATATTATAAGCAATATTGGTCGCCAACGAGGTTTTCCCCATAGAAGGCCGCCCCGCCAGAATGAGCAAATCTGATTTATGCAACCCGCCGATTTTACTGTCCATATCCGTCAATCCGGTGGAAATGCCCGACAGCTTTCCCTCTCGCTGATAGGCGGTATTGGCTATTTCAACCGCGCTGCTGACCGCGCGCAGGAATGATTGAAAACCGGTATCGGAGCTGCCCTCCTCTGCCAAGCCATACAATGCTTGTTCGGCATCAACAATTTGTTCTTCGGGGGTAGAGTCCATATCAACGCTGGCGGCTTTGCCCGAAATTTCCTGCCCAATTGAAATCAAGTCGCGCCGCAGGGCCAGATCATAGATCATTTGTGCATAATCTTTGGCAGCAAAAAGCGAAATTGACGCCCCCGCCAGCCGCGCCAGATAGGCCGCGCCGCCCAGTTCCTTTAGCCCGTCATCATCCTCAAAAAAAGCTTTCAGCGTCACAGGCGACACCAACATATTCTTTTGAATACGCCGGGCAGCGGTTTCAAAAATCCGTGCATGCACCGGATCATAAAAATGCGAATCGTTTACGATGCCGGCCACGCGGTCAAACACATCGTTGTTAACCAGCAAAGCCCCCAGAAGCGCTTGTTCTGCTTCGATATTATGGGGCAGGGTGATCATCTCACCCTCAGCCATCTGTCCGCCATCTGCCATTTTTTGCTCCTGTCCCACGGGGGAACATACCGCAATAATCACTTATCCACGGCATGTTAACAGCGGGGATAAGTCTATTTTATCAGTTTTGGTGCCAACCATTTTGCCACAGCAATGGTGCCAATGATGCCAAATGTTGCGCCGCCGATCACATCAGCCAAATAATGCGCGTCAACCGCCATGCGGCTGAATCCGGCCAAAATGGCAATCGCAAATGCGGGGAGCGCGGCGCGGGGATACAGAATTGTTAATGCTGTCGCAAAGGCAAACGCGGTGGTTGTGTGCCCCGAAGGAAACCCCGCATGCATATTGTCAAATTGAAACGGCATAAAGCTGTGGGTGCCCTCTGCATCAAATAAATATGGCCGGGCGCGACCAATCGTGCGCTTGGCAATCAATGCGGCTGTGCCAACAATGGCCACACTGGCAAAAACCAGCGCGGCCGCGCGCCAGATTTTGGGCTTTGACAGGGTCAATCCCGCGCCAATAAACAACAGGCAAAGCGCTGCCATCCAGCTTGAATCGCCAAGATGGGTGATGTTTTCCCAAATATTACGTTGATCATAAAATGCATTATGCACCAAATTATAAACGGCATTATCCAGAAAAACGATGCTAAGAATTGCAACAGCAAAGCCAATAAAAAATAACGCAAGCAAAGCTTTGGTGGATGTTTTCAGCATGTGGATTTCCCATAAAAAAGGCCGCGCAAATCTGGTTGCGCGGCCCTGAAATTTATTCCAAAAACCTTATTCAGGCTGTTCGGTGTCTTCAGCAGGCGCGTCAACAACAGGTTCTTCTACTGCATCATCGCCATCATCGTCCAGCGCGGCTGCGCCGATATCGTCAAACAGTTCGGCAATATCAAACTCGGCCTCAGCTTCGGCTTCGGCTTGCAATTCCAGAATGGATTTGCCCGAGGCCTGCAATTCGGCTTCCTCGGTCGAACGTGCCACGTTAATGGTGATGGTTGCGGCAACTTCGGGGTGCAACACAACTTGCATATCGTGCAAGCCAAGTTCCTTAACCGGAGCCGCCAGAACGACCTGTTTTTTGTCAATCGTGAAACCCTCAGCGGTGGCCATTTCAGCAGCATCGCGTCCGGTTACAGACCCATAAAGCGACCCCGCGTCAGAGGCAGAACGAATCACAACGAATGTTTGACCATTCAGTTTCGCGGCCAAGCTTTCGGCTTCGCCCTTGGATTCAAGGTTGTTGGCCTCAAGCTGCACGCGCTGTGATTCAAACGCCGCCAAATTGGCTTTGGTCGCCCGAAGCGCCTTGCCTTGGGGCATCAAAAAGTTACGCGCAAAACCGTTTTTGACGTTAACAACATCGCCCATTTGGCCCAGTTTGGCCACGCGTTCAAGAAGTACTACTTGCATCGTAACTCTCCTATTTCACAGCATATGGCAGCAGGGCCAAAAAGCGGGCGCGTTTGATGGCCTTGGCCAGCTCGCGTTGCTTTTTCGCAGATACTGCGGTGATACGTGAAGGCACAATTTTGCCACGCTCGGATATATAGCGTTGCAGAAGTTTCACGTCTTTATAGTCAATTTTCGGAGCATTATCGCCCGAGAAAGGACATGTCTTGCGACGGCGGAAAAATGGTTTGTTTGCCATGGTTTAGGGTCCTTTCCTAATCGCGGCGCGGACGGCGCGGGCGCTCGTCACGGCTGTTTTTGGCTTGAATAACGGCTGAGGGGCCTTCTTCGTGAACATCAACTTTGATGGTCATAATGCGCATGATATCATCGTGCAAACCCATCAGACGTTCCATTTCCTTCACCGCAGGTGCCGGGGCGTCGGAACGCACATATGCATAGTGGCCTTTGCGGTTTTTGTTGATTTTATAGGCCATTGTTTTAAGGCCCCAATATTCGCTATCAACAACTTTGCCGCCATTGTCAGTGAGAACACCACCAAAGTGTTCGATCAACCCTTCGGCCTGCGTATTCGACAGGTCCTGACGGGAGATAAATACGTGCTCATAGAGCGCCATATCATATTCCTTTATCTAAGCGTGCTTCAACATGCGGCGTCAAAATCCCCCATCCGCATACGAGAGGCATCCGCGATCATAGATTGCGGGGGATGGGCGGGTTATAAGGGGGTTTGGGGGGAATGCAAGGGGGTTAGGCTGGTTTCAAGCGGGCCTGAAACCATTGCTGGACCGTGTCGCGATTTGTTTGGCCCGAAGCAAGCGCAACAACCAGATTTTCAAGGCCGTATCCGAGGTCGTCATCAGTGTTTATTTGGTGAAGTTCATAACCGCTATGTGCGAATAGCTTAAGTGTCAGCATAGTAGCGGTTCGTTTGTTTCCATCAGCAAAACCATGATTTTGAACCACTGATTCTAGCAATGCTGACCCTTTTTCTTCAATAGTGTCAGCATTGCTAGAATCAGTGGTTCAAAATCATGGTTTTGCTGATGGAAA
>CAZSSS010000193.1:0-4316 GCA_964609255.1 uncultured Rhodobacterales bacterium | reverse complement strand
GAATAAACGACCCCGTCCAACCCGCCACCGCTGCCGCCGCAAATGCGCCGATCATATAAAGCGAACCATGGGCGAGGTTTATCAGGCCCATCACGCCAAAAATCAACGTCAATCCGGCGGCCATCAAAAACAGCATCACCCCAAACTGAAGCCCGTTCAGCAGTTGTTCTATGATTAAAATCAGGGACATTTCTTACCTTTTGGTTTGCCGGGCAGCCTGCGCCGCCCGGCAAATTCCGCTTACATTTCGCACTGATCAATGTATGCGTTTGAATGATCCGTCAGGCCGGTTGCGACAATACGGTTGGTGTAAACATCACCCTCCTTGATTACTTCGCGCACGTAAATATCCTGAATCGGGTGGTGGTTTGACGTGAAGGCGAAATCGCCGCGCACACTGTCAAAATCAGCCGCCCTTAGTGCATCACGAAAAGCATCCGCATCAGAAACATCAGCCACTGCCAGCGCGCTGATCAGCAAATTGGCGGTGTCAAAACCTTGGCTTGCATAAAGCGAAGGCAAACGACCATATTCAGCCTGAAACGACGCGACAAACGCAGAATTAGCCGCGTTATCAATGTCTTTGTTCCATTGCGAGGTGTTCATAACCCCCAGCGCCGCATCACCAACCGCTTGCAAAATGCCTTGGTCAAACGAGAATGCAGGGCCAACAACAGGCAAGTCAACGCCGCTATCGGCATATTGTTTTAGAAACGAAATTCCCATGCCGCCCGGCAGGAAGAAAAACACAGAATCAGCGCCCGAAGCCCGGATTTGCGCAATTTCGCTGGCGTAATCTGTTTGGCCAAGCTTGGTCAGCAACTCACCCGAAAGTTCGCCCTCATAAAACCGTTTAAAGCCGGTCAAGGCGTCTTGGCCGGCCGGATAATTTGGGGCCAGAATAAACGTGTTGCCAAAGCCCGCGTCATTTGTATATGCGCCGGCGGCCTCATGCAGGTTGTCATTTTGCCATGCGACATTGAAATAATTCTGGTTACAGCCAGCCCCCGCCAGCGCTGATGGCCCCGCATTTGGCGACAGGTAAAACAAGCCCTGCGCGGTGGCCGAAGGCACAACCGCCATCGCCAGATTTGACCAGATAATCCCTGTCATTACGTCAACTTTGTCAGACTGGATCATCCGGTCGGCCAGTTGCACAGCAATATCGGGTTTGCGTTGGTCATCCTCGATAATCACCTCAATATCGGGATTTCCCGCCTGATCAATCGCCAGCATAAAGCCATCACGCACATCAATGCCAAGCCCCGCGCCGCCGCCCGAAAGCGTGGTTATCATGCCTATTTTAATGCCCTCGGCATTTGAGGCTGTTGCCAAAGCCGCCAATGAGGCCGCCATAATAATTGAATTAAGTTTCATTTTCTTCTCCCTTTGTTTGACGTATTTTATCACCAAACCGACCCCGTCTTTGCCAGCTTTGAATAATTGTCTTAATCCGCGATCTCTTTCAACAAAAACCGTTGAATTTTGCCGGTCGCGGTTTTTGGTAACCCCGCACAAAATTTGACCGAGCGCGGGTATTTATACGGTGCGATGCTGGCTTTTACGTGGTCTTGCAGGCTTAAACGCGTGTCATCCGATGGGTCAAACCCCTCGTTCAGCACAATATGCGCCTGCACCACCATGCCCCGCGCCGCATCCGCCGCGCCAATAACTGCGCATTCCAGCACTGCGGGATGGGCCAAAAGCGCGGCTTCGACCTCCGGCCCGGCGATATTATAGCCACCCGAAACAATCATATCATCATTGCGCGCCGCAAAATGCAGATAACCCTCAGCGTCCATTGAAAAGCTGTCGCCGGTGATGTTCCAGCCATCCAGCACATATTTTTCCTGCCGTGTATCGTTTAAATACCGGCAGCCCGTCGGGCCACGCACTGCTAATCGGCCAATTTCGCCGATGGGCATATCGTTCATATTTTCGTCAACCACGCGCACCTCATAGCCCGTCACCGGCTTACCGGTGCACGCTGGTCGGGAATCGCCAAACCTGTTGGACACAAAAATATGCAGCATTTCCGTGGCACCAATGCCGTCGAGCATGGGCTTTCCGGTCTTTTCCATCCAGTCATGATATATTGGCGCGGGCAGGGTTTCCCCCGCTGAAACCGCGGCCCGAAGGCTGGACAAATCCGCGCCTTTGTCCATGGCGGCCAGCATCATCCGATAAGCGGTGGGTGCGGTAAAACATACTGTTGCCTTATATTTCTCAATGATTTCAATCATGTTTGGCGGTGATGCATTTTCCAGCAGCGTGGCCGCCGCGCCAAAACGCAACGGAAATATAGCCAAGCCGCCAAGGCCAAAGGTAAAGGCAAGCGGCGGGGAACCGATGAAAATATCCTCAGGCGTGACCTGCAATACTTCGCGCGCATAACCGTCTGCAATGGCCAAAAGATCACGATGAAAATGCATGGTGGCCTTTGGCTCACCGGTGGTGCCAGAGGTAAAACCAAGCAATGCCACGTCGTCGCGCCCGGTGCGCACCGCGTTAAACTGCACGGGTTTTTCCAGCGCCAGCCGGTCCAGTTCTGCGTCATGGTTCGACGTGCCGTCAAACCCGACAACCGTTTTTAGAAATCCGCTGCGTTTGGCGCATCCGGCCATTTCATCCATCAACCGAGTGTCGCAAAGCGCGTGGCTGATTTCTGCTTTTTCGACAATTTTTGCCAGTTCACCCGCGCGCAGCATTGGCATGGTATTGACCACAACCGCCCCCGCCTTTGTCGCCGCCAACCAGCATGCCACCATCGCCGGGTTATTGGCTGATCGGATAAGCACCCGATTGCCCGGTTTAACCCCCAGATCATCGACCATCACATGCGCCAACCGGTTGGTCCAATCCGACAATTCCTTATAGGTCCGCCGCCGTCCATTGCCGATCAGCGCGGTGAAATCACCAAACCCTTTGGCAACCATTTTGTCGGTCAGTTCCATCGCGACATTCAGATATTTTGGGTATTTAAAGGTTGTCAGCAGGAATTCCGGCCATTGCCTCAACGGGGGTAAACCATCCCGTGAGAACGTATCAATATGCGCGCTTGGCCCCAACATCTAAAGCTCCGTCCTGACATTCCACAGCTCTGGAAACAGCTCCACACCCAGCATACGTTGCAAATAATGCACACCGCTTGTGCCGCCTGTGCCCCGCTTAAACCCGATGATGCGCTGCACGGTGGTCAGGTGATTAAACCGCCAGCGGCGGAAATAATCCTCTATGTCGACCAGTTTTTCGGCCAGTTCATAAAGGGTCCAATGATTGCCGGTATCCGCATAAATCTTTTGCCACATCGCGGTTATTTCGGGTATGGCTTCGTGTGGCGTGGTTTGCACATCAAGGGCGGCATCGGGCAAATTAAACCCTTGCCGCGTGGCATAACGCAATACTTCGGTATAAAGGCTTGGGGTTTGCATTTCTGTTTCCAGAATGGCCGATGCATCTGCCAAATGCGCATGAGGTTTGATCATCGCCGCATTGCGATTGCCCAGCGCGAATTCGATCATCCGGTATTGCAATGACTGAAACCCCGAGCTTTGGCCAAGTGTATCGCGAAATTTCGTATAATCACTGGGCGTCATGGTGCGCAAAACATCCCATGCGTTGTTCAACTGCTCCAAAATCCGCGAGGCCCGCGCCATCATTTTGAATGCAACCGGCAAATTATCCTGCGCAATTGCGCCGCGTGCGCTGCCCAATTCATGCAACAGCAATTTCATCCACAATTCCGATGTCTGGTGCTGAATGATAAACAGCATTTCATCATGAGCGGTGGAAAGCGGGTGCTGTTGCGCCAGTATTTCGTCAATATGCAGATATTCGCCATACGACATCCGCCCGTTGAAATCCATCTGCGCACCGTCATTGGCGGGGTTATATGTCATTTCCATTCTCCCATGGTTTGGCGTGCGATAATAATGCGCTGCACGTCTGATGCGCCCTCATAAATCCGTAATGCACGGATTTCGCGGTATAATTTTTCCACGGTTTCGCCGTGTTTTACCCCGTCACCGCCATGCAGTTGCACGGCTTGGTCGATGACTTTCTGGGCTTGTTCGGTTGAAAACAGTTTGGCCATCGCGGCGGCGCGGGTGATGCGCGGCGCGCCTTGGTCTTTGGTCCATGCGGCGCGATAAACCAACAGGGCGCTGGCGTCGATATTCAGGGCCATATCGGCGATATGCCCCTGCACCATTTGCAATTCAAACAGTGGCGCGCCTTGCACATTGCGGGTGCTGACCCGTTCAAGGGCCTCATCCAGCGCGCGCCGCGCAAAGCCAAGTGCAGCGGCAGCCACGGTG
>CAZSSS010000192.1:0-4336 GCA_964609255.1 uncultured Rhodobacterales bacterium | reverse complement strand
GCTGGGCTGCGTAAGCCCTGTCAGCTTTCCCAACGCCGCAGCACTTAGGCCGCCGTCATTTTCCAACGCGCGCAAAATCGCGCGGTCAATATCATCCAGATCAATCATATCGGCAAAGCCGCGCTATTCTTGACCTCGGCCACCAGCATCAGCGATTCCACATCCGACAAATGCGGCAGCGCCAAAATCCGCTCTCGATATATCGTTTGGTAATGCGCAAGGTCACGGGCGCGCACATCCATGCGAATATCCACCCGCCCCAACAGGGTCTGAATGGCGCTCACCTCGGGAATATCCCGCGCCGCCGCGATAAATTCATCAAACGCGTTGCCTTGGGTTTTATCCAGCGTGATGCGCAAAAACACCTCCACCGCATAGCCAAGCGCGCGGTGGTCAATGACAATGGCACGCCCCTTGATGACCCCCGCCGCCTCAAGCCGCGCAACACGGCGCGCACAGGGGCTGACCGACATTCCGGCTTTTGACGAAAGCTCTGCCATCGGCAGCATTGCATCCACCTGCAAAAGCCGCAAAATCTTTCGGTCAATGCTATCAATAGGCATGAATATCTCCGTTTATTGCATATACACACATGATTTACCCACATTCCATGGAAAACCACCAAAAGTAAACGCCATTATGCCTGTTCCGGGGGCTATCCTCAGCCCAACCAAACCCCGAAAGGAAAACCCATGCGCGTATTTTACGACCGCGATTGCGACATCAACCTGATTAAAGACATGAAAGTAGCCATCCTTGGCTATGGCTCCCAAGGCCACGCCCACGCGCTTAACCTGCGCGACAGCGGCGCAAAAAACGTGGTTGTGGCGCTGCGCGATGGTTCTGCCTCCAAAGCCAAAGCCGAGGGCGAAGGCCTAAAGGTCATGGGCATCGCTGAGGCCGCCGCATGGTGTGACCTGATCATGTTCACCATGCCCGATGAATTGCAGGCCGAAACCTACAAAAAATACGTGCATGATAACCTGCGTGACGGCGCGGCCATGGCCTTTGCCCACGGGCTGAACATCCATTTTGATTTGATCACGCCAAAACCCGGCGTTGATATCATCATGATGGCCCCAAAAGGCCCCGGTCACACGGTGCGCGGTGAATTCACCAAAGGCGGCGGTGTGCCTTGCCTTGTGGCCGTGCATAACGATGCCTCCGGCAAAGCCATGGAAATCGGCCTTAGCTATTGTTCAGGCATCGGCGGCGGGCGTTCCGGCATCATTGAGACTAATTTCCGCCAAGAATGCGAAACCGACCTGTTTGGCGAACAAGCCGTGCTGTGCGGCGGCCTGGTTGAGCTGATCCGCATGGGTTTTGAAACCCTTGTTGAGGCCGGATATGAACCAGAGATGGCCTATTTTGAATGCCTGCACGAGGTCAAGCTGATCGTAGACCTGATTTATGAAGGCGGCATTGCCAACATGAATTACTCGATCAGCAACACGGCGGAATACGGCGAATACGTCTCCGGCCCGCGCATCCTGCCTTACGAAGAAACCAAAAAGCGCATGAAAGACGTGCTGACGGATATTCAAAACGGTAAATTTGTGCGTGATTTCATGCTGGAAAACGCAGTTGGCCAGCCCAGCTTCAAAGCCACCCGTCGCATCAATGACGAACATCAGATCGAGAAAATCGGCGAAAAGCTGCGCGCCATGATGCCATGGATTTCCGCAGGTAAAATGGTCGACAAAGAAAAGAACTAATTTCATTGTTTTACAAATACTCTAGGGGTGAATGGCCATCCGGCCAGAGGGGACAAAGTCCCCTAACCCACTAAAAATAATCTTACGCGCCCCGTTTGGGGCGCGTTCCTTTTAGTCAATCAAAATTGCTTTCAACACTTCAGGCTCAATCACCTGAACCCCCGGCAATGCCTTGACCAACGCACCGGCGGACTGCTCCAAAATCGGAAAGGTCCGGTAATGACACGGGATCAAAACCTCAAAATCAAAAAACCGTTTCGCCGCATAAGCCGCCCGCTTCATATCCATGGTAAAATGCCCACCCGCTGACATTATGCCAATATCAGGCTTATGCAGATCGTTGAAAACCTCCATATCCGCCATCACATCCGTATCGCCGGAAAAATAAATCACATGCCCATCGCCAGAGATCATAAACCCCGCTTCATTACCCCCATATATCGGCCCATTTTCCGAAGCAAAACTTGATGAATGAGAAGCCGCAACCATGGTCACAGAAATACCCCCCAACTTAACCGTCCCGCCACGGTTAAACCCCACTGTTTTCACACCGTGTTTTTCGCCCCACCAGCTCATCAAATCATAAATTCCAACAATCGGAATATCCAATTCTTTTGCAATTTGAACAGCATCGCTGGAATGGTCTTGGTGCGCGTGGCTAACCAGAATATGCGTCGCGGCCATAATTGCCTCATCGCGGCTTCCATTTGGAAACATCGGATTACCCTCAAACCACGGGTCAACCAGCAATACCTGATCCGCAATTTCAATGCGAAAACTCGCGTGGCCCAGCCAAATTATGTTCATAGCGTCCTCCTGATTACTGCAAAGATCACTATGACACAGAATGACTGGAATGCGAGTATTTTCAATTTATTGCTATTTATATCAAATCCCTAACGGTCCTTCTCCGCCGCTTTTGTTTTCACAGCCCCATGCCTTAAAGGTTAGATATGCTAATTTCTTGCAATCCAGGGCGAAAAACCCCACACTAAAATTTTTACATTTGACCGGCGGCTCAATAGGAAAAATAAATGGCATATCTAAAACTACTTACACTGGCTTTGGTTTTTGGCTTATCAAGCTGTAGCGACGGCGCGCCACCTGCCCCGGATCCCGACCCAGATCCGGACCCAACCCCCGGTTCAACCGACCCGGCAGTTGGTCGAGGTTCAGCGTTTTTTGGATCATCCGAAAAATTCAACCGCTATTATACAGCGCCAAACTGGGTGCCAATCCGAACGCTTTACGTCAGCGGCTCTGGAACAAATACCGATGCGGGCAGCAATTCAGCGCAAAGCCCGGCACCGGTCAACAGTATTGTTGACATGATTTTACCCGGCGACATGGTGATATTTTTGCAAACAGGCGGTGCATATAACAACATAAACATCCAAATTCCCGAGGAAAAATCCGGCCAATACGACGCTCCTATTGTTTTTGTCTCGGGCGAGGGCAGCGCGTTTGGCGCGCATTTGCGATGCAGCTCTGGTGGCTCCAACGCCGCATCAAGCTGTTTTAACCTTGAGGGCGCCAATTATATCGCCATCAACGGTTTTGAAATGTCGGGCGGGTCATACGGTGTTCGGGCGGTTGGGCTAGGCTATGCCGGCCCCCAACATCAAATCGGCATTGCGGTGCTTAACAATAAAGTTCACGACCAGTCAAAAGACCCGATTTTTTCCGGCCAATCTGACTGGATGGTGGTTGAAGGCAACGAGGCCTATAATGCGGGCAATGGCGATGGCCATGGCATTTACCTGTCCAATGGCAGCGATTGGGGCATTGTGCGCCAAAATGAGCTGTATCAAAACGCCAGTTCTGACCTGCAAATCAACGCTGATCCGATGTTCACCTGTCTGGATGAGGGCATTTCGTATTTTGACACTCGCTGTGATGGCTCCGCTAATTCCGGCCTTGGACAAGGGGTTTCCGAGTTTTTTCTGATCACTGAAAACTTCTTTCATCATGGCGATGGCAACGGCCCAAATTTCACCTCCGTGCGCAACTCCGAGGTTTCCCACAATATTTTTGGCCCCTATGAACGCCACAACACTTCTTTTTGGCAAGAAACCGATAATCCGGCGCTTGGTTCTTCAAACAATATAATCAAAGACAACCTTTTTGTTGGGTATCGGGAGCATTTGCTGCAATTGGTTGAAGATGCAGATGCAAACACCGTCACCGGCAATATTTTACTGGCGCTAAACACCACCGCAACAGCGGCTGCGCTGTCGATTGTCAACATAGAGGTCGGGGCAAATTCCGGCGGAACATTTAGCCAAAACATATACATAGGCGGTTACACCGACGGCTATACCATATTGTCCTCTGAGGATGAGCGGAATGATTATGACCCGGCCTGGTTTGGCAACATAGGTTTTGGCCGCATAAACCACCCCGAGGACTGGACCCCGGTTGGCAGCGCCCCGTTTGGCCTGTTTCACGGCTGGGAACCGCCAGTTATTTCGCCCTAAGCGGCGATTGTTCCGGGACTCTAGGGTTTTGGCGCGGTGTGGCGTGCGAACAACGCGCAGTCGTCGTCCGCGTTATCCCTCTCGTCCAGGTTCGGCTGGATCGTTAGAGAACAGTGCGATCTTGTTACCTTGAGGGTCGCGAAG
>CAZSSS010000191.1:0-4340 GCA_964609255.1 uncultured Rhodobacterales bacterium | reverse complement strand
AACCACCGACACGAGGATTTTCAGTCCACTGCTCTACCCCTGAGCTACCCGGGCATGGGTTTGGCCGATGGCCTTGGGTGTGGGCGTTTTACGGGGGAATTTAGCAACTGTCCAGCGGATTCCTTTGGAAAATTCCATCAAATTCACAGGCGGGATCAATGGCGGGTTTCGGCGCGTAGTGCGGTTTCCAGTTCGGCTTCCTCAGCGGAATCCTCGGGGACAGAGGCAACCGCGTAAGAACCGTTCAGCCACTTGCCCAAATCCACGTCAGCGCAGCGTTTTGAGCAGAACGGTTTATATTTCGCATGGGGCGGTTTTTTGCAATTCGGACAGGTCATAGGGGCTTTGTGCCACAGCCTCAAAAATAGCGCCAGTCTTATCCGGTGATTTTCCGCATCAGCCATTCCAGCGGCCCGTGGGCAAACCAAATGCGCCAGATATTGGCAAACAGGATTGCCGCAATTAGGAATACCATTGAAGCCAGCATCGCGGTCTTGATCGGGGGGCTTTCGAGTAGACCGAGCGCCTGCATCATGCCCATCCCGATATAAATATGCGCAAAATAGAGCGTCAGGGTTTGGCGTCCGGTGATGGCCAGCGTCTCCAACCAGCGCCATTGAATAATCAGCGGTTGCACCAAAAGGCACAGGCCGATCACCAGTGCGGCCACCCCGCTGCCAGCCAGCAAATAAAGCGGCATCGCCGGCACGGGCGCGGTTTGCACCAGCACCAACAGTTCGGGGTCGCTAACGCCGTGCGACAGGTATGCGGACAGGGTTTCTGCCAGAAAAACAGCCATGCCGCCCGCCAGTATCAGGGTGATCTGGGTTTTGCGATGGGCAAGGTCTAGCCGCGAAAACATGATCCCGATAATCAGGAAAACCAGCCATGGAAAAACCGGATACCAGCCATGGAAAAACAGGTTGCGGACAAAGCCTGTCAGCGTCCAGAAACCGGCGTAATCATAGGTTTCCCAGTTCCAGCCCGCGTCAAAATCAAGCATTATCAGCATGGCCAGACTGATGATGATAATCAGCGCAATCAGCCCCATCAACCAACGGTTTGAGATCTGCACAAGAAAGGCGCCAAACAGGAAATAAACCGCATAATAATGAATAATATCAGCGCTAAACACCAGCATATCAGCCAAGCCGATCAGCATTAAAAACCCGGCGCGCCGAAATGTTACCCCAATAACGGAGCCTTTGCGCGCCGCCAGCCCCAGCCCAATACCAGCCAATACCACAAATGTTGCAGCGGCGCGGCCCTCAAACAGGTGTTCAAATGTTTGGAAAAACCCGCCATCCATCACCGCATTACTGGCAACGGTAAAATTAACAATTACCATACCTGATAATGCAAAAAATCGCGCAAGATCAAGGCCTTGCAGGCGCATTATAACGGTTGGCGGCTGCGTTTGCGCAACAATTCCAGATGGCCAAGCGGGGTCCAGCCCACAAGGGTTGTATCCACCGCATCCTTTTTAAACGCCGCTTTCACCACCTGCTCGATCTGGTGGCGGTCTTTTTTGGCAAGCGGTGCAAAATCAACCGTGATCTGGCCACCAAGGCCGCGCACCAGCAATTGGCGGGGTAATTCGCGCATGGCGGCGATATTGGCCTTTAGCGCGGCTGCGGGCGAGAAATCAGCGCCGGTGTTGACGTCAACAGACACCAGCGCGCGGGTTGGTTCAACATACATAAACGCGCCGCCTGTTAGGCCAGCGTGGGGCGATTTGAATTGCTCAATCGCGTCCCAGACACCGTGGGTTTCAAAACAGCCATCTTGATCAATAATGTCATGCGGGTCGGTGGGGGCCCAGTCGCGCCACGCGCGATATCCGGCGCTGGGGGCATCAACCAGCAATTCAGACGGGCCGTCTGTGTCAGACAAAACCGATTGCGCGATTTCCAGCATGCGCGACAGGTCTGCGGCGATGTCTTCATCGCTGGTGCCAACACAGGCGGTGCGCAGGATAAGCCCGAGATTATCAGCCGTCTCGGGCCAGATATCATGCGCGATTTCCAGCAGCCGCACGCGTTCTTCCTCATCACGAATGGACCGCGCAACATTGATCCCCGGCGCGCCCGGCGTCAGGATCAGATATCGGCTTTTGAATAGCAGACGTTGCGTGACAGGCTGCGCCTTTGATCCTTCGGCAAAGGTTGACACCTGCACCAGAATTTTAGCACCGGGCGCAAGGGTTTTGGCGTCTTTCAAAAACCCGTTTTGCCCGTTGCCAAGTTTAACAATTGCGCCGTGCAAACCTTTGATGGGCCGGTCCACCACCGCACGGTAAATTGCATCGGGCTGCGGGTTTGTATCCTCAACAGGGTCAACCAACAGGTCAACCAGTTTACCGTCAACCATCATCGCGGCCAATTCGCGGCCCTGTTTGCGGTCAATCAGGATTGTGGTGCCTTTCATGCGGCGTCTCCGTCATATGGCACGGAATATCCGGCACCCATCAGCATATTTGCGGTTTCGGTCAGCGGCAGGCCAACCACATTGGTGTATGACCCGTTGATGCTGGGAATAAACGCGCCGCCAATGCCTTGAATGGCATATCCACCGGCTTTGCCCTGCCATTCCATAGATCGTAAATAGGCCGAAAGTTCAGCGTCCGACAGCCGTTTGAATTTTACCGAGGTTTCAACACTGCGCTGCCATATGCGGTCATTCAGGCGCAGTGCCACGCTGGTTATTACCTTATGACGCCGCCCCGAAAGCAGCAGCAAGAATTTGGTTGCCTCAGCGGCATCGTTGGGTTTGCCCAGAATGCGCCGCCCCACGGCAACGGTGGTATCCGCCGCCAGAATAAGGCCATCCGCTTGCACGGCGTGGGCTTTGGCCAATGCAATACGCGCCACATAAACCCGTGGCAATTCTGCCTTGAGCGGCGTTTCGTCAATGTCCGCAGGTATAACCGCATCAGGCACAACCCCGATTTGCGCCAGCAATTCAGCGCGGCGCGGGCTGGCAGAGGCCAAAATCAGTTTCATCTATTTAAAACGGTAATTAATCCGCCCTTTGGACAGATCATAGGGGGTCATTTCAACCTGCACCTTATCTCCCGCCAGCACGCGAATGCGGTTTTTGCGCATTTTACCGGCGGTATGGGCGATAATTTCATGGCCGTTCTCAAGCTCCACGCGGAAAGTCGCATTCGGCAAAAGCTCAACCACGACACCGGGAAATTCGAGAAGTTCTTCCTTGGCCATGTGGTCTCCAGTTTTGGTTTAATAATGGGGTCAAGCCCCGCGCGGCATAAATGAGGTGATTCTAGCAAAATTTCAAGGGCTAAAGCGTTTTGGCCAGCATTATGATCAGTTTGGCGGGGTCACCTTTTGGCGGTTGTCTGCCTAGGGTCTTGCACGGCCCGTGATTTTCCGCGCAGCAATGGCGGCTTTGTGAAAAGCATTTTCAAATTTGTATAACAGCAAGTGAAATTTTGACCTTCGGTAATCAACATATTGAAACGGTTTTTGAACATGCGGATTGGTGGAGTTTAAAAACCCTTCGGCGGTTGGCCAAATATTGATATCTCTGGTGGTGAATTCTGCTGCCTGAGTATCTGACATCATTTTTAGGGCTGAAATTTCGCCGTTCAATTTTCGTTGGGCCAATTTGCTGGCCCACATCATCTTTTTGTGGCGATACGTTGGCACCTCGGGGCAAAAGGCAAGAAGACTGTCGGCCAGCGTCGGCATATGTTTGAAATGCCCGGAGGCCAGCATGTGATTTGCTTTTTCACCCTCAACAAATTGCCAACCCACCCGCTTCAATTTCGAAGTATCGCAAATCTGAATATCGTAAAACCCGTCAACAGCCGCCCCTGAATCGGGGCTTACTTGCGGGATATACATTCGGTGATCCTCTATTGCGGCCATTCGCGGACTGGATGCGTATCTTTTGGCGATGTGATCCGAAAAAAAATGTGGCCTGATAAAGGCGACGTCTTTATCGTTGAAAATTCTGGTAATATTGGCAAGATCGCGTGCTGTGATTTTCCGGATCATTTGCGTATCATCTTGCATAAACAGAATATATTTACGGGTGGCGTTATCCAGTGCTCGCTGCATATTTTTATACAGGTTCCCGTGCCGCGCGGTGCTTTTTGACATGGACGGCACCACGATATCGCCCAGCGTTTCAAGGTATGTTAGCGTATTCTGGGTGTCGCTCTGATCGTCATATACAGTTATTTTTGCATTCGGGATATTTTCGTTAACCGACTCAACGCAATTTCTAAGGTAATCGCCCTTATTATATGAGAATATAGCTATCTCAAGAAGGGTATCGTTGAAACTCTCGGGCATCAAAGCTGCTTTCTGATAAGA
>CAZSSS010000190.1:0-4350 GCA_964609255.1 uncultured Rhodobacterales bacterium | reverse complement strand
GGATGCGGGATTATCCCGACGGGCTTTTTGTAGCCCCAGTTGACGAAGTTCAATCCGCTGGACTTGTCGAGCCATATCAAATTCTGCCGAATTTTGCTGGGCTGCTTCAGCTTATGGCTGAAGGCAGTCTAGAATACAGGCGTGCAGGCGGACACTATTACATCAAACAACCCATTATCCGCTTCCCTGCCGGTTTGTCTAACGGCGCCGCGGTGCCATTTATTTTGGCACCAGGTGTGCCAATACCGGCGGGCTCTCCTGGACATGCCAGCGTTATTTTGGAAGAAACCGGCGAATGTGTAGCTGGCACAGATTGCAGGTGACATCACGCTATGATGCAATGCCAAGTTATTTAGGCTTGGTCAACTCGCGTACAATTTCGATGGGTTGCAGTTTGTGGTTTTGGCGTTTTATATCACTACCCTGTTTCTAGCGTGTTTACGTTTCGGATTATAGAACATTTCGATATAATCGAACAGATCACACCTTGCGTCTTCTCTGGTTTTGTATAGGCGATTGCAAGCAATCATCTATACCTGCAATTCCGCCGAATTTCGGTCAGGACACATCCAGTGAACCTGTGGAGGCTAATACAACAAAACACCGGTAAAAATAAACAGAAATTCTTTTGAAAAGACGATGAATAAGTAGGGGTGAAAACTTGCTTTCAGCGCGGTATTTATGAACACGCCACCTTTGGTAATTGCAAAAGCAAAAATGTTTTCCAAATTCGTCAGCGTGACGTTGTGCGGGCTTGGGAATAAAGCGGGTTATTATATCAAAAAAGCACGGCACTTTATTTGGGCAATCCTTCCGAAGGGGTAATCCCGAAAAATTCGCCACATGACCAGACACCAAACCAGTTTATGTTGTCGATCATATGTGTTGTTCCAAGCTCAACCAGCCGATAAAAGCTTTTGCGATCAATCAGTGCCTCAAGGTTATTGCGCACCAGAATATAGGGGGATGGTTCTTGGCTGTCGGGGTTGATTTCAACACGGATTTTGTGGGTTTTATCTGCTGTCATTGTGTCATCAACTTGGGTTGTGAACAGCAATTGTTGGTCAGGGCCGCTGCTGGAAACCTCAAAATCTATGGCGACAAATGGCGCGTCATCAACGGTGATGCCGACCTTTTCAACCGGAGTGACCAAAAAATAGTTATCGCCATCCTTGCGCAGGATCGACGAAAACAGTTTAACAAGCGGTTTTCGGCCAATAGGAGTGCCAAGGTAATACCATGTGCCATCGCGGGCGATACGCATATCCAGGTCACCGCAATATGGCGGATTCCACAGATGCACAGGGGCCGGACCACGGGATTTTATCGCCTTTGTTGCAGCCATGGCAATGCCGTCGGCGGTTAAGTTCACGGATTTCTGATTGGTATTTGACATGTTTGGCTGCCTGACTGCGCTGAAAATTGTATAAGGGACAATAGCATCGGTGGACGAATCCAGTAAAGCCGATAGAATGGGTTTGATTGTGAAAGACAAATGAAAGGTTTGAACGATGACAGACACTATTGCGACAGCGCTTGACCAAACAAAAGAGGTCGCCTCGCGCTTGGCACAAGCAAAGGCCATGATCGCGCGTCGGGTCATTGGTCAGGAAAAAGTTGTTGATCAAGTCATTATGACAGTGCTGTGCGGCGGGCATGGCCTGTTGGTCGGGGTTCCCGGTTTGGCGAAAACCTTGTTGGTTGAATCGCTGGGCACGGTTTTGGGCTTGCAGGGCAACCGTGTGCAATTCACCCCTGATTTGATGCCGGCTGATATTTTGGGATCAGAGGTGTTGGAAACCGCGCAAGACGGGTCGCGGGCGTTTCGTTTTATCAAGGGGCCGGTATTTTGCCAGTTATTGATGGCTGATGAAATCAACCGGGCCAGCCCGCGCACGCAGTCTGCTTTGTTGCAAGCCATGCAGGAACATCATGTTACCGTGGCGGGAAAACGTCTGGATTTACCCGCGCCGTTCCATGTTTTGGCAACCCAAAACCCGATAGAGCAAGAAGGCACCTATCCGCTGCCCGAAGCGCAGCTTGACCGGTTTTTAATGCAAATTAACGTCGATTATCCCAACAAAGATGAGGAGCGCGCCATAATTCTGGCCACTACGGGCACAGAAGATTCCGAAATATCAGCGGTTTTTGATGCCGAAAGCCTGATAAACAGTCAAAAACTGATCCGGCAAATGCCGGTCGGGGATTGCATTGTTGATATGATTGTCAATCTTGTGCGGTCTGCTCGCCCGTTTGAGGAAGGCTCCAGTGATCTGGTCAATAATTCTGTGGCATGGGGGCCGGGCCCGCGTGCAGCGCAGGCGCTTATGCTTGCGGTGCGGGCGCGGGCCTTGTTGACGGGGCGTTTGGCACCGTCAGCACAGGATGTTGCGGAACTTGCGCACCCCATATTGGTGCATCGCATGGCGCTGGGTTTTGCGGCGCGGGCGGAAAATATTCAACTGGATGACGTTATCACTGATCTGGTTAAACGCGCCATCGGGGCTGAGGCCGCCGCGTGAACCAAACCGGCCAATATCTTAGGAATGAAGCGCATGCACTTGCCGGCGCGCTGCCCCCGGTGCTGGCCCTTGCGCAACGGCTTGCGGCCAGTGTTGCGCTGGGCGTGCATGGCCGAAAACGTGCGGGAATGGGCGAAAGCTTTTGGCAATATCGCCATGCCATGCCCGGCGATAGCGCGGCAAATATTGATTGGCGGCGCTCAGCGCAAGGGGATGCTTTGTTCATCCGCGAACGCGAATGGGAAGCGGCGCAAACCGTTGCATTCTGGTGTGATGCTTCAAAATCCATGGCGTATCACAGCACAGCGGCATTGGTAACCAAATCGGAGCGCGCGCAGGTGCTGACATTGGCATTGGCCAGCCTTTTGGCCCGCGCGGGGGAACGTTTATCGTTGCTGGAAACCACCGCCGAAAAACCCGGATTGGGCGAAGCAAAGCTGCAACAGATGGCGCGGGCCTTGGCTGGCGCAGATTTTGGCGACGATTACGGCAGCTTGCCCGCCCCCACTGCACAGCCCGCAGGCCACAAGATTTTCATGTCGGATTTTATGGGACCGCCTGATGCGATATTTCCCGCACTTACCGCCCATGCAGGTGCGGGCATTAAAGGGTGTCTTGTGCATATACTTGACCCTGCTGAGGAGAACTTTCCCTTTGATGGCCGGATCATTTTTGAAAGCATGGGCAATGTGGTGAATTTTGAAACCCTGCGCGCCAAGGCTTTGCGCGCGGATTACCGCAAAAAACTTGAAATGCGCAGTGCCGCGTTAAAGGACTGGGCGCGCAGCGTTGGTTGGTATTATACCCGCCACCGCACTGATCAAACTGCTCAAAAAACCTTGCTGTGGCTGTTTTTGATGATCGGCAATCAAACATGATCATATTTTTGGTGCCATTTGTGCTGTTTGGCTTGTTAAGCCTGCCGGTTTTGTGGTGGTTGCTGCGGGCGGTGCCGCCTGCGCCTGCCAGACGGCGGTTTCCCGGGGTGCGGTTGCTGATCGGGTTAAAAGACCCCGAATCAACCCCGCAACACACGCCCTTATGGCTGTTGATGCTGCGATTGCTGGCGCTGGCGGCGGCCATACTTGCCTTTGCTGAGCCGGTTTTGAACCCGCGAAATGACGTTTCAGGGTCGGGGCGGCTTTTGGTTGTGCTGGATGCCGGTTGGGCCAGTGCCGAGGATTGGAGCGTGCGCCAAAACCGGCTGGAAACCATATTGACAGGGGCAAAGCGAGACGGGCGCGCGGTGGCGGTGCGGCTGCTGACCGGCCCATTGCCCGCGGAAAATGACCTTGGGTTTGGGGCACCGCAAAACTGGCTGCCGCTGGTTTCGGGGATGGTCCCCAATGCCTGGCAGCCGGACCGCGCGGGTTTTGCCCGGTGGCTTTCTGATAATCCGCAGGAAGCATTTGAAACATTATGGCTGAGCGATGGCCTGAATGACGACGAAGGGCTTGCTGCGGCATTGCTGGAAAATGGTCCGGTTACGGTTATAACCGCAGATCGGGAACATGTGGCATTGTTGCCGCCCAGCCTAACGGCTGAGGGGTTGGTCGTGCCGGTTTTGCGCAGCAGCGATGGCGCTGCGCGCAATGTGCGTTTACAGGCGATCGGGCCAACACCTGAGGGCATCTCACAGGTTTTATGGCAGATGGACGCTGAATTTTTGGCAGGCGAAACCCGGGTTGAGGCATTATTCGATATGCCTCATGAATTACGCAACCGTATCAACAGGATCGAACTGGTTGGCGCGCAATCAGCCGCGGCGGTTGTGCTGACGGACGCCGGATTGCAGCGCCGCAAAGTTGCCTTTTATTCGGTGCAGCAA
>CAZSSS010000189.1:0-4358 GCA_964609255.1 uncultured Rhodobacterales bacterium | reverse complement strand
ATTCGGAGAGGTTGAGGGTGTTGTAACTGTTGAGGTCCATGAGGATGATATTGGGCAGAATTATTAACAATTCTCGCTAGATATGTGTGGCTTCAATTATTGGACAGGGCTTGCGCCCGCTGGTTTCCAATGTCCATTGGTGGTCATCCTCCAGCACAAGGCAAGACAGCTTGCGCCCAAAAACTGCGCCGGTATCAACGTCAATGCGATTGCCGTGGTTTTCGACCTCACGCACTGGCGTGTGGCCATGCACAACTATGGCGCCAAAATCCGCGCGGGATGACAAGAACGGTTCCCGTATCCAGATCAGATCATCAAAAACCTGATCATTCAGCGCTACATCGGGGCGCACCCCTGCATGGGCAAAGAAATAGCCGCCAATATGGATGGATGTCTCACATTTGTTCAAAAACAATCGGTGTTCATGGGGAATCGCGGCTTCAAACAGGTCTCGTGCAATTTCTGCGCTTGCTTCAACGGCGCTCAGCACCCCGTATGATTCCAGCGTTTTTTCACCCCCCATACGAGGGTCCAGCCAATGCAGCATACGCCCGTGCAGGCTGGTTGGGTCATCCAGAAACAACGTGATATAATGGTCATGATTACCGTAAAGAAATCGCGCAGGCAGGCCCGATGATTTAGCCGCTATCAGGTTTTCAAGCACGCTGCGGTTTTCTGGCCCGCGATCCATATAATCGCCCAGATAAATCACCAAGGGTTTGTCATGCGGATTTTCTGCCAAATCCGCAGCGATCCTCGCTTGCATCGCAATCAACTGATCCAGACATCCATGGATGTCACCAATCGCGTAAATACGGTGGGTGTCAGTTTTGCTCATTGAATGTCCTTAAAAATAAACCCCCGAAGTTGCCGCCGGGGGTTTTTTTAACTACTTAATAGTCCAACATGTTGAAAAAATGCACCGAATTAAATTCAGAGCATCCCTTCGCGTTGCAATTTCTTCCGCGCTAATTTGCGCGAACGACGCACGGCTTCGGCCTTTTCACGGGCTTTCTTGACGGAGGGCTTTTCAAAATGTTGCTTTAGCTTCATTTCACGAAAAACGCCTTCACGCTGAAGTTTCTTTTTCAGGGCACGAAGCGCCTGATCAACGTTGTTATCACGAACCATTACCTGCATGGTGTAGTCACCACCTCTCTAATAAAGTTGCAAAATTGCAGGAGGTCGCCGTATATCAGCGGTAAGGAAATTTGTCTAGGGTGCGCGCATGACTGCGGAAAAGAAATCCGAAACCGACCATCTGGCCGAAACCACCGAAAAAGTGGTGCTGGCCGCGCTGGATCATGTGGTTTTTGACGGTTGGAGCGATGCCACGCTAGCGGCTGCCATCACCGATTCTGGCGTTGACGCAGCGCTGGCCAAACTGGCTTTTCCGCGCGGTGCCATGGACCTTGCGCTGGCCTTTCATTATCGCGGAGATGCCGCCATGCAGCGCGCCATGGCCGCACTTGACCTTGAAAACATGCGATATTCCGCGCGGGTGGCCAAAGCGGTTTCGCTGCGACTTGAACTTGCAGCACCACATAAAGAAGCCGTGCGCCGTGGTGTTACCTTTTTTGCGCTGCCCATCCATGCGTCGGATGCCACCCGCGCCGTGTGGCATACAGCCGATGCGATCTGGCAATCGCTTGATGATACTTCGCGCGACATCAACTGGTATACCAAACGCCTGACGCTTAGTGCGGTTTATTCATCCTGTGTGCTATTTTGGCTTGGCGACGAATCGGCTGGCCATGATGATACTGAGGCTTTCATAAACCGGCGTATCGATAATGTTATGCAGTTTGAAAAAACCAAAGCAAAATTCAGAAAATCGGCGCTCGGCAAGGCGTTTGCCGCTGGCCCCGGCAGATTTTTTGCAACCGTCAAAGCGCCGGTTTGGCCACAAGACAATACAAAGCAGGAATAGAAAATGGCACTAAGTGATAACATCTGGACATGGTATAATGGCGACTGGAAGGCCGGAAACCGCGCCATTATCGGCATTGCCGACCACGGCGCATGGCAAGGCACCATGGTTTTTGACGGCGCGCGCCATTTTGAAGGCGTCACGCCTGATCTTGATCTGCATTGCCAGCGCATCACCCGCTCAGCTGAGGCGATGGGCATGTTCAGCCCCTATACCGGCCCCGAGATTGAAAAACTGATCCGCACCGGCATCAAATATTTCAAAAAAGGAACCGAGCTGTATTTACGCCCCATGATGTGGTCAACCGAGGGTTCAGCCGCCCTGATTGACGCTGACCCGAATTCAACCGCTTTTGCGATTTGCCTTGAAGAATTGCCCATGTCAAAACCGGGGCCAATGGCGCTTACGGTCAGCCCCTTTCGCCGCCCTCGCCAAGACACAGCCCTGACCGAAGCCAAAGCCGCCTGTCTTTATCCAAATAACGCCCGCATTGTTTCCGAGGCCCGCATCCGTGGGTTTGAAAATGCCTTGTCGATGGACCTTGACGGTAATATTGCCGAAACGGCCTCGACCAACATATTCATGTATCGTGATGGCGTGTTTTTGACCCCCAAACCAAACGGCACATTCCTGAATGGCATCACCCGCCAACGGGTTATTGGCCTGCTGCGCGATGCAGGCCATACCGTGGTTGAGGAAACCCTGACGCCAAGCGATTTTGAAGGGGCCGAAGAAATGTTCATGACCGGAAATGCCAGCAAAGTTATGCCTGTAACAAGGTTTGAAACCCGTGATTTGCCCACCGAAAAAGGCCTAATGGCGCGCGGTCTTTATTGGAATTACGCCCATGCGCGCGGTTGAAATCAGCCAGCCCGGCGGGCCAGAGGTTCTTTGCTTGATTGACGCGCCCATACCCGAATGCGGGGCCGAGGAAATCCTGATCAAAGTTGCCGCCGCCGGGGTTAACCGCCCCGATGCATTGCAACGCGCCGGGGCTTATGCACCGCCCGCTGATGCTTCGCCCTTGCCCGGGCTGGAATGCAGCGGCGCGGTGGTTGCAATTGGCGAAGATGTATCGCGCTGGCAAGTTGGTGATCAGGTCTGCGCCCTGCTGCCCGGCGGCGGATACGCCGAATTTGCCACCACCCACCAAGACCACGCCCTGCCTGTCCCCGCTGGATTATCAATGATTGAGGCCGCAGCGCTGTCTGAGACATTTTTCACCGTCTATAGCAATGTTTTCATGCGCGGCGGCCTTAAGGCTGGTGAAACATTTCTGGTGCATGGCGGCAGTTCTGGCATTGGCACCACCGCCATCCAACTGGCAAATGCCTTTGGCGCGCGGGTATTCACCACTGCTGGCAATGCTGAAAAATGCGCGGTTTGCAAAAGCCTCGGGGCTGAACGCGCCATCAATTACCGTGATGAGGATTTTGTTGCGATAACCAAAGAACTGACCAATGGCAAAGGCGTTGATTTGATCCTTGATATGGTTGGCGGAGATTACATCCCGCGCAATGTGCGCGCGCTGGCGATAACAGGTCGTTTGGTCATGATTGCCTTTCTTGGCGGCGCCAAGGCTGAGCTGAATTTTGCCCAGATTATGGCCAAACGCCTGACCCTCACCGGTTCCACCTTGCGCCCGCAATCGGTGCAGGCCAAAGCCGAAATCGCGGATGCCCTGCGTGAAAAGGTCTGGCCGCTGATTGCTGCGGGGCGCATTGCGCCGGTGATGGATTCAACATTTCCGCTGGAACAAGCCGCTGACGCCCATCGTCGCATTGAAAGCAGCGGTCATATTGGCAAGATTGTTTTGAGCCTCGATTAAGCGATAATCGCGGTATAAATATGCATGATTACCGGCCAATCGAAACATAAGAAAGCCCGGCCTGCTGTGCGGTTTTGGCGTCAAATATGTTGCGCAGATCAACCAGACAAGGCGTTTTCATGGCTTGCGCCAGCCGGGATAGATCAAGCGTCTTGAACTGCGCCCATTCGGTCAGAATAACTGCGGCATCAGCCCCTGCCACCGCGTCATACGGGTCATCCATCCACGCGACATCGTGGAAATAGCCTTCGCCATTTTTGCGCCCCATCGGGTCGTTGATCAAAATCTTTGCCCCGGCTTTTTGCAGGGCAGGGATGATAAATGTTGCAACACTGTTGCGCAGATCGTCGGTGTTTGCTTTGAAGGTCACCCCTAAAATGGCAATTGATTTTCCGGTAACCGACCCATCACAAATACTCAGAATTTTTTGCACCATTGCATGTTGATGCTGGTCGTTGGACGAGATCACCGCTTTGACAATTTGCAACGGGTGCGCCACCGCATTGGCCTGATGATTAAGTGCGCGAATGTCTTTGGGAAAACATGAACCGCCAATCCCCGGTCCGGCGTTCAGAAATGCGGTGCCGATACGGCTGTCCA
>CAZSSS010000188.1:0-4376 GCA_964609255.1 uncultured Rhodobacterales bacterium | reverse complement strand
TCGAAACCCAAACCATCCGCATATCTCTTCTTTTCTATATTCAGTTTTAAAGAGCTAGCCTTCTTTAAGAAAGCATCCGGCGGCAAAGCTGATTGACTAGCTCGCCGCCGGTGAAGGGGGTTCTAGGGCCAAAGCCCAAGGGGCGCAACACCTAAAATCAGGTTTTTTGCATTTTTTTACATAACGCAATTTTATATCGCAAAATCAACGGTTTTTGGCGTTTTTGCAAAGGTAAACCCGCCAAGCACACGGATCGGTTGTCAGGAATGTTGCGCACGGGGCAAAACAGCTTTTGCTTCATCAGAATCAACCCTAATTTTGATTCTGCGCTGATATGCGATAAGCTGCCAAAAAAAAGGGGGAACAAAATGGGAAATTCAAAAACATCTTCAAAAACACCGTGGCATATCTGGGCTATTGGCGGAGTGGCGGGGCCATGGATTTTACCATGACCAACATGGAGGTTCAGTCTTATATGGCTGAATTCAGCGCAGAACAAATGGCGTTTTTCAGCGGGTTTCCGATATGGGTGACCATTACATGGGGCATTGCGGTTTGGGGGGCGGTGCTGGGCGCGGTGTTGATTTTATTGCGCAAACGGCTGGCGGTGCCGGTATTTGCCATCGCGCTGGTGGCGCTTTTGGCGACCTCGTTGCATAATTTCGTTTTGTCAGACATCAAAATATACAACATCGTTGGCGCGGGCGCGCTGGGGTTCAGCGCCATGATCTTGTTGGTGGCGGTGTTGCTGCTGGTTTACAGCCGCGCACAGGCCCGGCTGGGCCGGTTGCGCTGATGCCTTAGAACGCGCGGCTGACCCCGACGTTAAATGCGTTGGTCACCAGATCGGTGCGCAGCCAGCCGCCGCTGGTCAGATCAACATCAAGCATCACGTAATTCATTTTATATTCGCCAAAAACCGACCACTTATCATTAAACGCGTAATCAACCCCCACCATAGCCTGAAATGCTAAGCCGCCATATTGGTATTCAAAGGTATCAATGCCGGTGGTCGGAGTGACCTCTACGTGCGGAATGGAAATACCCGCGCCCAAACCCACATAAGGGGTCCATTTGCCCGCATTGCCAAAGCGGCGCAGGCCATTCAGGGTCAACACATTGATCCCGTCGGTGAATTCAAGCACGCTGAACCCGCTGGACGCCAAGGTTATGTCATCGGCGTAAGCCTTGGAATGGGTGAAATCAACCGCCCAGCCCCAGTCATCATTCAGCCAACGAGTATAGCGCACACCCCAATAAGGCGGCATGACAAATGGCTTGCCTTTCCAGCCCGCGACAAATTCAAAGCTGGTATCGGTTTGATCAACGCCCCACACCTCACTGTGGGGTAATGATCAACCCACCATAAAGGCTGAACACGCTTTGTGCGCTGGCCGTTATCGGCGTGGCCAACCCGACACAAAGGATACATAATCTGGTAAACATACGCATGGAGTGGCTCCGGTTACTTTTGACTGATGGTTTTTGAAATATGGCAACATAACTCTGCGGTTTCAATCGCAATATTGTCGCAAGGCGGCATTAGGGGTCACACAAACTTTTTGAACAGCTTTGTGCGTTCAAACAGGCCTTCCAGCTCGCGCATGCGGTCGCTGGTTTCCTCCCATGTCAGGTTTTGCACAGCGGCGATCACCGCCTCAAGAATAAACATGGTCACCACCGACGAATCCCAGGCTGAGGGGATTTCAATGCGGGAATATATCTTGTGGGTGGCAAATTTGGTCACCGGTGAGCCCCACTGATCAGTGAACAGAATAATCGTCACGCCCCGGTCAGCCGCCATTTCAGCAAAGCGCAGCAGGTCATGTTCATAGCGGCGGATATCAAACGCGACCAGAACGTCGCCCTTTTTCATGTTCAGCACATAATGCGGCCAGCTGTTTGAATTGCGCTCTACTTGCAAAACATCGCCGCGCATCATTTGCATATGGGTATAGAAATAACTGGCAAGCGAATGGGAAATCCGGCCGCCAACAACATGAATAATCCGGTCACGATCAGCCAACACGTTGACCATCGCGTCAAAGTCTTCGGGTTTTTGCTGTTTTAATGTCTGGCGCAAGTTTTCGATCACCGTGTCGGCAAATTGATTCAGAATATGGGTATCGGGCGCATTTTCCGCCCAGCGCTCATGTTTTGAAATCGGGTTGGATATCGTTGCTTCCAGTTCGCCGCGCAGGGTTTGCTGCAATTCGGGAAACCCGCCAAAACCCAGCTTGCGCGCCATTCGCGCCACCGTTGGCGTGGAAACACCCGAGGCCTCCGCCAGTGCCGTAATACTGCCCAACCCCGAAACCGGATAATTATCCAGCATCGCATTGGCCAATTGCCGCTCAGCACGGGTCAGGGTGTCAAAACAGTCCTGAATACGTTGTCCAACCGTAAGATTCTGATCGTCTTGCTTGGTCATTTTGCCCCCGAGAGCCGCTGTGGTTTTATCCAGAAAAAGAATTTCTGAAAAGTTCTTGACGAAGAGGGTGGTTCTGAAACAATATCTTCAAAACTACGCATTCTTTCCCCATGTTAAGCAAAGCAGACCCGAATTTGGCAAGCCTCTTGAATTCCAGTATTGTTGATGCACAAAATATGGACGGTAAATCCCATGTTTTGTTGGTCTGTGAGCATGCAAGCAATTATATTCCCGCGAAATATAACGCCTTGGGCCTCACCACGCAAGAAATTCAAAGCCATATCGCATGGGATCCCGGCGCGATGAAAATTGCCGGGCATCTTGTTGAAATGCTTGATGCGCCGTTGATCGCGCAAAAGGTCTCGCGGTTGGTTTATGATTGCAACCGCCCGCCAAATTCGCCCGACGCCATGCGCCCCACCAGCGAGGCCTACAGCATTCCGGGCAACCAAAACCTGACCGATTCAGAAAAACAAACACGGATAGCCGAGGTATATACACCGTTTCGCACCGCACTTCGCCAAACCATTGATCAACGTATCAAAGCCGGATTTGACCCGATAATCATCACAATCCACAGCTTTACCCCGACCTATAACGGGACCACCCGCGATGTTGAAATAGGCATCCTGCATGACAGCGACCAACGCATTGCCGACGCAATGCTGAAGGCGGCCAACGGGCCGTATGATGTCCGGCGCAACGCGCCCTATGGCCCACAAGACGGCGTGACACACACATTGACAGATCAGGCAATTTCGCGCGGTTTGCGCAATGTCATGATCGAGATTCGCAATGATTTGTTAAAGTCTGCAGACAGCCAACACGAAATTGCCCAATGGCTGGCCGCATTAATAAAAGCCGCCATTTTGAATGAGGCAGCAATATGCCAAGAATAATCAAAGCCTATGTGCGTTATGTTGAGGCGGTGAATTACCGCGTTGGCCGCATGGCGATGTATTTGATTTTTGTGCTGATGGCGATTTTGCTGTTCTCGTCGTTTTCCAAAACGTTCTTTAATCCCGCGCAATGGACGCTGGAAATGGCGCAATTTGTGATGGTGGCCTATTATTTGCTGGGCGGGCCATATTCGATGCAGCTTAATTCGCATGTGC
Source organism: uncultured Rhodobacterales bacterium (assembly GCA_964609255.1). GTDB lineage: Bacteria > Pseudomonadota > Alphaproteobacteria > Rhodobacterales > Rhodobacteraceae > UBA3077. The sequence continues at coordinate 830 of CAZSSS010000188.1, read as the reverse complement.
GCATGGATCTGGTTTATGGCGGCTGGTCTGACAAAACCAAGGCCTACGTTGATGCGTTTACCATTTTTGGCTTGATTTTCTATCTGGTGATCTTGCTGCATGGCGGCATTGGCTCCACCGCGTATTCGCTGGGGCAACCTTATAATGTCGGGCCGTATGAATATTTCGGCCAGCTTGGCAAAGCGTTTTTCACCGGCGGTTTTGATGCGCTGGTTGACGCCACCGGCCGGTTGGAGCGTTCCGCCACCGCATGGCGCCCTTATTTGTCGCCGATCAAACTTATCGCCATCACCGGAATATTCCTGATGCTGCTGCAAGCCATTGCCGTGTTTTTCAAAGACATCGCCAAAATCCGCGGAGTCGCGTTGTAATGAACTTTAGTTTCCCTGAGCTTTCATACGAAATGATCGCCCTGTTGATGTTTGCCAGCATGATGCTGATGCTGATGACCGGCCAACGCGTGTTTGCCGCCATTGGTCTTGTGGCCGCGGTGGCGGCGCTGGCGCTGTGGGGCACGGGTGGCTCTGATATTGCGTTTTCAGCCAGTATGAAACTGATGAAATGGTATCCGCTGCTGACCCTGCCCTTGTTTATTTATATGGGGTTTGTGCTGTCGGAATCCGGCATTGCTGATGATCTTTACAAGATGTTCCATGTCTGGATGGGCGGCGTGCAAGGCGGGCTGGCCATTGGCACCATTGGCCTGATGGTGCTGATTTCCGCCATGAACGGGTTGTCAGTGGCGGGCATGGCCATCGGGGCCACAATTGCCCTGCCGGAATTGCTGAAACGAGGTTATGACAAGCGCATGATCTCAGGGGTTATTCAGG
>CAZSSS010000187.1:0-4385 GCA_964609255.1 uncultured Rhodobacterales bacterium | reverse complement strand
ACTGGTGCTGACCAAACTCGCCGGTGGCGGTGATATTCGCGACATTGGGTCGGGAAGTATTGGCGCGACAAATGTATTGCGCACAGGTAACAAAGGCCTTGCCGCTGCAACATTGCTGTTGGATGCAGGCAAGGCAGTAGTCGCTATTTTGATTGCCCGCCATTTTTGGGGCGAGACCGCCGCAATGGTTGCGGGTTTCGCCGCGTTTCTTGGCCACCTTTTTCCTGTTTGGCTTGGCTTTAAGGGCGGCAAAGGCGTCGCCACAATGATCGGCGTTTTGTTGACGCTCGCCTGGCCGGTTTGCCTTGCATTTTGTCTCATTTGGCTGACAACAGCTTTCATCAGGCGTCAATCCTCCGTGGCTGGAATTACCGCCGCCGCAACCTCTCCTTTCATTGCATTCTGGCAATCTGGCCTCCCCTTAGCCATAACCACTTTTTGCATCGCGATGCTTTTGATCTATCGTCACAAGGAAAATATCAAACGCCTTCTTGCTGGCACAGAACCAAAAATTGGCGAAGGTAAATAGTCACCCATGAAAATCTATCATGTACGGTTCTGAGAAACCCAAAAAACAACTTAGTGATATTCAGCGCATTGCCTGGCTACGCCTTATTCGCTCGTCCAATGTTGGCCCCACCACCTTTAGACAACTCATCAACAAATTTGGCACTGCAACAGCGGCACTGGAAGTTTTACCCGAACTCACCCGGCGCGGCGGCAGCAAAACCAGCCCAAGAATCACGTCTCTGGAAGACGCTGAACGCGAGATAGAACAACTGCAAACCATGGGCGCTCGTCTGGTCGCCATTGGGGAGAAGGACTATCCGCATCTGTTGCAATTCATTCATTCCCCGCCCCCGTTATTGGCCATGATGGGCACCCCAAAGCATAATAACAGCGCCACTATTGGTATTGTTGGCGCTCGGAATGCCTCCGCAGCCGGACAAAAACTGGCAGCATCCCTTGCAACAGAACTTGGAGAAGCGGGATATTTGATTATCTCGGGGCTGGCCCGTGGAATTGATAGCGCCGCCCATCATGCGGCCCTGACAACCGGAACAATTGCTGTTTATGCCGGGGGGCTGGACCAAACCTACCCCGCCGAAAACATCCCGCTGGCTGAAAAAATCTTACAAAATGGCGGCGTTCTGATTTCAGAAATGCCCCTTGGTTACACGCCTCGCGCTCAGGATTTCCCGCGCCGCAACCGGCTGGTTTCTGGCATGTCCAAGGCCATATTGGTTATTGAAGCGGCCAAACGTTCAGGCTCATTAATTACAGCTCGTCTGGCGCTGGAACAAAACCGGGATGTATTCGCCGTGCCCGGCTCCCCCATGGACCCCCGGGCCGGGGGCACCAACAAACTTATCCAGGACGGGGCAAAACTGGTTACCAGCGCCAAGGATATTATTGAAGAGCTGGAACTTGAGCACGCACCATCTGATTTGTTTTTTCAGCATCCGGAGGGTATTTTTCATCACGAAGAAAGCGAAGAAACCAAATCCCCTTCAAATGAGGCTGTTTTGGAAAGCGATCACGCAACCCTTCTTGCAGCCCTCAGCCCCACACCAATTGCCGTTGATGACCTGATCAGTGCAACGGCCCTGCCCGCTTCTGTCGTGCAAAGCATCCTGCTGGATTTGGATCTTGCAGAGCGAATAGAGCGCTCATCGGGGCAACTTGTGGCACTGAAGTAACAAAAAACCACCGCTATTCATTGCAATTACGTGCAATTTGTATTGAAGCAATTGACACGAGACAAGGCTTTCACCATGTTGGCCAATCGTTCCCCCCACAAGATTGAGAGTGGGCTTCCCACCCGAATCAGGACAAATAGCGTCTGAACAGGTGGGTATATTACTGCTTAAACCAAGAGTATTGTCGGAGTTATTTCCCTATGAAATTAGTCATCGTCGAAAGTCCAGCCAAAGCCAAGACTATCAACAAATACCTGGGTAACGACTTCGAAGTTCTGGCCAGCTTCGGCCATGTGCGCGATTTGCCTGCCAAAGATGGCTCGGTTCTGCCGGACGAAGATTTTGCCATGTTGTGGAATGTTGATACGGCGGCCAAAAAACGCATCGCTGACATTGTTCGTGCAACAAAAAACGCCGATGAACTCATTCTGGCGACCGATCCAGATCGCGAAGGCGAAGCTATTTCATGGCACGTGCTGGAAATTCTCAAGGAAAAGAAAGCCCTTAAAGACATACCGGTCAAGCGCGTTGTATTTAACGCCATCACTAAATCCGCGGTGACGACTGCGATGGCCAATCCACGCGATATTGATGTGCCGCTGGTGGATGCCTATCTGGCCCGCCGGGCGCTGGATTATCTGGTGGGGTTTAATCTATCTCCTGTTTTATGGCGCAAACTCCCCGGCTCCCGCTCTGCGGGTCGTGTGCAATCAGTTGCCTTGCGGCTGGTTTGCGACCGGGAGATGGAAATCGAAAAATTCAAGCCGGTGGAATACTGGAACCTGACCAGCACCTATGACCTGGCAGGCAAACAATTTGACACCAGACTTTATTCCCTTGATGGCAAAAAGACCGACAAGCTGGACATCAAAACCGGTGAGCAGGCAGAAAAAATAAAAGCTGCAATCGTCAGCGGCGCTGCAAATGTCGCAAATGTTGAGAAAAAACCAACCAAACGCAACCCATACGCTCCCTTCACCACTTCAACCCTGCAACAGGACGCCTCCAGTCGACTTGGCATGGCACCGGGGCGCACCATGCGCATCGCGCAACGGCTTTATGAGGGAGTGGATGTGGGCGGAGAAACCATCGGCGTCATTACCTATATGAGAACTGATGCGGTGCAGATCGCTCCCGAAGCTATTTCTCAAACCCGCAGCTCGATCGCCAAACTCTTTGGTGATGAATATCTGCCGGAAAAACCAAGATTTTACCAAACCAAGGCAAAAAATGCGCAGGAGGCCCACGAAGCGATCCGGCCCACGGACCTGTTTCGCCACCCCGATACTTTGCGCCATATCGACCCCGACCAACATAAATTATATGAGTTGATCTGGCGGCGTACATTGGCCAGTCAAATGCGGTCGGCAGAGATCGCGCGCACCACCGCAGACATAAATATTGAAGGTGCAAATCCGGCTATTGTTCTGCGCGCTGTTGGCTCGGTTGTGACTTTCCCCGGATTTTTGGCACTTTCTGGTGTGCAGTCCGGTGGCAACAAGGATGACAAAAAAGAGGGCGAGCAAAAAGATGATGACCGTGAATTGCCCCCGATCGAGATTGGAGACCACCCCGCTCTGAAATCCTGCACAGCCGAGCAATCTTTTACCAAGCCCCCGGCCCGTTTTACCGAAGCGGCTTTGATTAAACGCATGGAAGAGCTGGGCATCGGTCGCCCTTCAACCTACGCCTCGACCCTGACCACCTTGCAGGACCGCGACTATATGCGTTTGGAAAAACGCACCCTTATCCCCGAGGACAGGGGACGCGTTGTTACAGCCTTTCTGGCCAGCTTTTTCGCCAAATATGTGGAATTTGATTTCACCGCCTCCCTTGAAGAGCAGCTTGATCAAATATCGGCGGGTGAAATTGCCTATAAGGATGTTTTGCGCCAGTTCTGGACCGATTTTTCCGCCCATATTGAGGAAACAAAGGATTTAAGAGTTTCCGAAGTCCTTGATACGCTGAATGAATTATTGGCTGACCATATCTTCCCCCAAAAAGAAGATGGCTCAGACCCCCGACTTTGCCCCACCTGCAAAAAGGGAAAACTTTCGCTGAAACTGGGTAAATTTGGCGCCTTTATCGGCTGCGAAAACTACCCCGAATGCCGCCATACTCATCAGCTTTCAGAAGCTGCCACCGGCAATGCAGGCGAACAATCAAAAGAAGATGATGTGTTGGGCGTACACCCGGACACAGGGCAAGATGTAATGCTTAAATCGGGACGCTTTGGCCCCTATGTACAAATGGGTGAAGGCAAGGAAGCCAAACGTACCGGCCTGCCAAAAGGCTGGGCACCAGAAACCATCGACCTGGAAAAAGCCTTAAAACTTCTCTCTTTGCCTCGCGAAGTTGGTCCTCACCCGGATGGAGGCACAATGATCACTGCCGGGCTTGGGCGTTATGGTCCATTTGTTTTGCATGAGGGCAAATATGCCAATATGCCCGATGTGGAAGAACTGTTCACCATTGGTCTCAATCGTGCTGTGGATCTGCTGGCGGCAAAAGCTGCGGGCGGAGGACGACGTGGCGCCGCAACTGTTCTCAAGGCCTTGGGTGATCACCCGGATGGTGGGGCGATAAGCGTGAAAGATGGCCGCTATGGCCCCTATGTTAATCACGCAAAAATCAACGCGACCCTGCCCAAAGGGGTTGAACCGGACGATGTGACCATGGAAGTGG
>CAZSSS010000186.1:0-4392 GCA_964609255.1 uncultured Rhodobacterales bacterium | reverse complement strand
AGCGGAAAACATCGGGGGCCTTAACCCGTGGCAACCAGCGTTTTGGCGCAAGGTGGCGTTCTTTTAGCAGGGCAAAAGCATCCATATAGGCCCCGGCCTCTGTCCCGTGAAAGCTGGAACAGCCAAACAGCATTTGCACGTTGTTTTCATCGACATACCGCGTCATCGAAGCCCAAGCCACCCGCAAGATATCGGGGTCATTATAGGCCGGATCAATGCAAAACCGCCCCATTTCAACCAGCTTGCCCTGATACGCATGCAGGGCCGAAAGTTCATAATACTGCGCAGCATATGAACGGCTTATCTCAGCCCCATTGGCAAAAGGTTGAATGCGGAACACGCAAACAAGATTGCCGTTTCGCCCATCGCTGATCATCATATGCTGGCAATGTTCATCAAACCGGTCAGCGTCCAGCCCGGTTGTTTTGAAAACCCGGCTTCGCAACATCTGCACTTTTTTCAGATCGTCTGGTGTGCGTGCAAACCGGGTCAGATATTTTGGGCGCATCATGTAACCTGTCAATTATGTTAACAAACTTGCTTTGGCGACTTATACACCTATTTAAGGTGATAACTTACGTTAATAATAAGTAATGGCCAGATTTAGGCAAAAAAGAGGTCTCATGGAAAAAATCGTTAAAACAGACCGTGAATGGCGGGCGCTGCTTTCGGATGCAGCGTATAAAGTCACCCGCAAAGGCGGAACCGAACGGGCCTTTAGCAACGACAATTTCACAAAATCAAGGGGCGTATTCACCTGTATTTGCTGCGATGCACCGCTGTTTGATGCCGATAGCAAATTCGATAGCGGCACCGGCTGGCCCAGTTTTTTTCAGCCCGTAAATTCAGACGCGGTTGAAGAAAAATCAGACCGTAAATTTTTTGTGACCCGCACCGAAATCAGTTGCGCCGCATGTGACGCCCATCTGGGCCATGTGTTCCCCGACGGGCCTGCGCCCACCAATAAACGGTATTGCATGAACGGTGTTGCCCTGCGATTCAGCGAAAAATAATATCACCCGCCGCCTAAAAAGCTTTCGGCGCTGAAATTACCGATATTGCCCAGCAATTGTTCCAAGAATGTCAGCCGGCGACCATCGGTCACGGTAACATTGCGGTTAAGATCGATAATGCGCCCGTCCTCAAGGCCGAAATGCTCAACCGCGGTGACATTGCCGGTGCTTGCAAATACGATTGCAACAATTTCGCGTTTAATTTCTTTGGGGGCCAAAAAGGCAACCCGATGCACCCGGCTTGAAATATAATACCATGTATCAGAACCTTTTGCGCCGGTGGTGGTGGGGGGGCCAAGCCGCGCCAATACGGTTTCTTGATTGTCCTGACCCGGCGTTATCGCCGCCACATCAGAGGCAATAGGCACATAGCCATGCACATCAATTTGCGGTGCGCAGGCGCTTAGGGTGCCACAAAATATCGAAACGGCCAAAAACTTTGTAAAAACTGACTTGCTCATAAGGTCCTCAGGCCACATATTACCAAACTCTCGCATGTTCTTCCATATTCGGATAGCTGACGCAAGCAAATGACATGCAATTCTGTTCTGGAAGGTGGATAATGGCCGATAATTTTGAAAACCCCGACGTATCACTGCCGTTTTCCCGGCCCTATTTGGTTGAGAAATTGCCCGCAAACCGGGTCATAAAATTTGACATCACCCCGGGTGACATCGAAAACCATGCCCTGAAGGCCCAGTTGAATTTGACCGGTTTGATAAAAGTGCGCTTTGCTGGTGAAATTGCGCCTTTGGGCGCGCGCGGCTGGCAACTGGATGCAAAACTTGGGGCCAGCGTCTCTCAAATATGTATAATTTCAGCAGAGCCTTTGCGCACCCGAATCGACATTTTGGTGCACATTAAATTTATGCCCGAAAACCAAATGCCCTCCGAAACCGACGAAACAGTGCTGAACGATGAAATGGAACCCTTGGAGGCCATTATCGACATCGGCTTGGTGGCAACCGAAGCCCTGACACTGGAAATTCCGCTTTACCCAAGAAAAGAAGGCGCAAAATTGATAAATACCATCGCAGCGCCGCAGGGCGAAACGCCGTTGACCGATGCTGAGGTCAAACCTTTTGCGGGACTTGCGGCGCTTAAGCAAAAATTGGAGAACAAACCTGATTAAGGCTTGTTATTTTGTGTGTTTTGCGTATTTTCCCGACTTCAATTCCTGTTGGGGTTTGCATGCGCAGGAAATACCTGTTAGGTCGCCTCAAGAAACACGTAATACGGTTTAATTCCGTTTGATTTAAGGTCGAGAAAAAATGGCTGTTCCAAAAAGTAAAATCACCCGTTCCAAGCGCGGTATGCGCCGCGCCCATCTGGCGCTGGATGGTGCAAACCCGAATGAATGCACCAATTGTGGCGAATTAAAACGCCCGCATCATGTATGCCCGTCTTGCGGACATTACGCTGATCGCGAAGTCGTGGTATTGGTCGATGATATCGACCTGGACGAAGACGCAGCGTAATTAAGGCAGGGTGGAGCCGGAATGGCTGAAACGCAAAACCGGGACACCCTATCCGACACAGACAGCACTGTGATCTCCGTTGATGCAATGGGCGGCGACAGCGGTGTTGCGGCTGTGATCGGCGGTATGGCTAAATTTGCCAACAAAACCCCCGATGTGCGTTATATTGTTCACGGCGACGCTGCGCAGATTAAAAAATGTCTTAAACGCAAACCGGATCTGGCCGCGCATTGTGAAATTCGCGCCACGGAGCAGGTTATCGCAATGGATGAAAAGCCATCCAACGCGCTGCGCGGTGGCAAAAAATCAAGCATGTGGTCAACCATTGACGCGGTGAAATCCGGTGATGCCAAAGCGGCGGTTTCCTGTGGCAATACGGGGGCGTTAATGGCGATGTCGGTTGTGCGGCTGCGCAAAGCACCGGGCGTTGATCGCCCTGCCATCGCGGTGCTTTGGCCCTCAGCCAACCCGCAGGGCCATAATATCATGCTGGATGTGGGCGCTGATATTAAAGCTGACGCATCGGATCTGTTGAAATACGCGATTATGGGCGCGTCTTATGCCCGCAACGGCATGAATTTGCCCCGCCCGCGCGTTGGGTTGCTGAATGTGGGCACCGAAGAATTCAAAGGCCGCCCCGAGCTGCACGAAGCTGCCAAACTGGTTGCAACCGTTGCCGAAACCTCTGATTTCGAATTTGTGGGTTATGTTGAGGGCAGCGATATTCCCTCGGATCGGGTCGACATCATTGTTACTGACGGTTTTACAGGCAATGTTGCCATAAAAACCGGTGAGGGCACGGCAAAGCATGTGGCCAACCTGTTAAGACGTGCATTTTCGCACACTCCGTTGTCGCGAATTGGCGCGCTTTTCGCCATGACTTCGTTGCGGCGCTTGCGCAAACGTATTGACCCAAGGCGGGTTAATGGCGGCGTATTTCTTGGGCTAAACGGCATTGTCGTTAAATCCCATGGCGGCGCGGATGCCACCGGCGTTGCCGCCGCCATCAAGCTTGCGCATAAGCTGGCGCAGAGCGATTTTTCAGAAAAGTTAACAGCGCGGGTTGCGTCCGGCCTCGCCACAAGCAAAGATGCGCTTTCCAATATAGACGAGGCGTAAAAATGACGGTTACCCGAGCAGTGGCCATTGGCTGTGGGCATTATTTGCCTGAACGCATCGTGGAAAACGCCGAATTTGAAAAAAGCCTCGATACCTCGGATGAATGGATCCGCAGCCGCTCGGGCATTGAACGGCGTCATTTCGCGGCTGAGGGTCAGCTGACCTCTGATTTGGCGCTGGAGGCTGCAAAGATGGCGCTGGATGACGCAGGGCTGCAAGCCAGTGACCTTGACGCCATTGTGCTGGCCACCGCCACCCCCGATCAAACCTTTCCGTCAACCGCCAGTAAACTACAGGCAGCGCTTGGCATGACCAACGGGTTTGCCTTTGACATTCAGGCGGTTTGTGCCGGGTTTATCTATGCGATCAGCACCGCCAATGCGCTGATTGTCTCGGGCCAGGCCAACCGCGTAATGGTGGTTGGTGCCGAAACATTTTCGCGCATCATGGATTGGCAGGACCGCTCAACATGCGTGCTGTTTGGCGATGGTGCCGGTGCCCTTATCCTTGAGGCCCAAACCGGCAGCGGAGCCAGCACAGATCGCGGTATCCTTTCCACCGACCTGCATTCAGATGGGCGTTACAACGACTTGCTTTATGTGGATGGCGGGGTTTCCAGCACCCAAACCAGCGGCGTTTTACGCATGCAGGGCCAAGAGGTATTCAAACACGCGGTCAGTAAGCTGGCCAAAACCGGCGAAACCGCGCTGGAAAAAGCCGGGGCCAGTGTTGATGACCTGACATGGATTGTCCCCCATCAGGCAAATTTGCGAATCATCAAA
>CAZSSS010000185.1:1450-4398 GCA_964609255.1 uncultured Rhodobacterales bacterium | reverse complement strand
CAAACCCCAACGCGTTGGACCCGACCACCCATGATATTTACATCACCCTGCCACTGGGATCGGTTCAAAGCATAACCGTTGATGTGAAATATGATGATGGCAGCGTTACAAGCGTAACATTTGACCGCGCAGCGATTCAAATTCAGTAATGGCAAGGCTTGCCCCTGCTTTGGGGCTTGGGTAATACATGTCACAAGGGCCTGTAGGAGGGAAATATGCGTCGCGTTGTTATCACCGGAATGGGAATGGTTTCTCCGCTGGCATGTGGGGTTGAGGAAACATGGAAGCGCTTGTTGGCCGGACAATCGGCTGCGCGCACCATTGAACGGTTTGATGCCAGCCATCTGGCAACCGGTTATGCCTGCGAAATTCCGTATGGCGATGGCAGCGGTGGCACGTTTAACCCCGATGACTGGATGCCAAAGAAAGACCAGCGCAAGGTTGACCCGTTTATTTTATATGCAATGTGCGCGGCAACACAGGCGGTGCAGGATGCCGACTGGATGCCCGAGGCTGAGGAAGACCGGTTGCGCACCGGGGTCATGATCGGCTCTGGCATTGGCGGGCTGAGCCTGATTGCCGAAACCGCGATTATCTTGAAAGAACGCGGACCACGGCGGGTTTCACCGTTTTTCATTCCCGGATCATTGATCAATCTTTGTTCGGGGCAGGTCTCAATCAAATTTGGCTTTAAGGGGCCAAACCATGCGGTTGTGACCGCCTGTTCAACGGGTGCGCACGCGATTGGCGACGCGGCACGCCTGATTATGCTGGACGATGCGGATGTGATGGTTGCAGGGGGCGCTGAGGCCCCAATTTGTGAGCTGGGCATCGCAGGGTTTAACGCGTGCAAAGCACTGTCAACGGGCAGATCTGATGACCCAAGCAAGGCCAGCCGCCCCTATGACCGCGACCGCGACGGGTTCGTGATGGGCGAGGGCGCCGGAGTTGTCGTGCTGGAAGAATACGAACACGCGCGCACGCGCGGTGCCAAAATTTATGCAGAGGTCGTGGGCTATGGCCTGTCGGGTGATGCGTATCATATCACAGCGCCCGCCAGCGATGGCGATGGCGGTTTCCGGTCAATGACTGCCGCGCTGAAACGCGCCGGATTGTCAGCCGATGACATTGATTATGTCAACGCGCATGGCACGTCTACGATGGCTGACACAATTGAACTGGGGGCCGTGACACGGCTGTTGGGTGAGAATAGCCGCGCGACCATGTCCTCAACCAAATCAGCCATCGGGCATTTGCTGGGCGCTGCTGGCGCGGTTGAGGCGATTTTCTCGGTGCTGGCCATACGTGACCAGATTGCACCACCAACAATTAATCTGGATAATCTGGATGTTGAGACCAATTTGGATTTGGCGGCCAACAAGGCTGTGAAACGCAAAATTGATGTCGCGTTGAGCAATTCATTCGGGTTTGGGGGCACCAATGCCTCGGTTATTTTTCGGAAAGTTGACTGATGCGTAAAGCAATTGCCGCGAATGCCCTGACATTCATTATTGTGGCCGCCATTGCATTTGGCGGCGTTATCGGCTGGGGGCGGGCGCAGTTTTATGCGGTTGGACCGCTGGTTGAACCTGTGCTGGTGACCGTAAATTCTGGTGATACGCTAACGCGGGTTACGCCACGGCTGGTTGAGGCCGGTGCGATTTCAAGCCCCGAAATATTCCGGCTGGGCGCACGGTATTCAGGGTTGGATTCACAGCTGAAATTTGGCGAATACGAAATTCCGGCGGGGGCCTCAATGGAGGAAATCCTGCTGGTTTTATCGTCCGGACGGTCGATCCAGTATAAAGTGACCGTGGCCGAAGGGCTGACCAGTTTTGAGGTTGTGCAAATTTTGTTGGCGGATCTGGTGCTGACCGGCGAAATTGACGACATTCCCCCCGAAGGGTCATTGGCACCAAACACCTATTTGTTTGGGCGCGGGGCCACGCGGGAATCGATTATCGCAACCATGACCGAGGCACAATTGGATGTTTTAACAGCGGCATGGATTGGCCGGTCGCCTGACCATCCGGTGCAGTCGGCCGAGGATTTGCTGATTTTGGCGTCAATTATCGAAAAAGAAACCGGATTGGTCGAAGAACGCCGACAAGTCGCCAGCGTTTTTGTAAACCGCTTGCGCCAAGGGATGCGGTTGCAAACCGACCCGACGGTTGTTTACGGCATCACGCTGGGGCGTGAAAAGCTGGGGCGCGGTTTGCGGGTCTCGGAGCTGGAACGCGAAACGCCTTATAATACCTATAAGATTGCAGGCCTGCCCCCGACACCAATTGCGAATCCCGGGGCGGCGGCGATTGAAGCAGCGGCGAATCCTGACGATACGCCCTATCTTTTCTTTGTGGCTGACGGCACTGGCGGGCATGCTTTTGCCACCAATAACACGGATCATAACAAAAATGTTGCCCGCTGGCGCGCGCTTGAAGCCGGGCAATAGCCTTTTGTTTCAAAGGGTTGAGGGGTGGTGCGTGGGGACCACGCACCCTACGGGGAGCACAACCCTGAATTTAGTTGTTGACTTTGCGAACGCTTAAAAGTATAAGTTGTGCAAGCTGGAAGAAATGGGCAAGCGGTTAAGTCGAAAGACTGGCCGCTTTTTTCGTTTTTGCCCCGATGCGGAGCATTGAAGGCTTAACACTTATGACATCGAAAAAAACCTCTGCTGGGCAACCCAGCAAGGAAACCTTGCGGGCAGCGCGGTTCTCATACCGGCGGCTGGTGCGAGGCCTTGAGGCAATCATTAAACGTATGGAAGCTGGGATGGGTTCTGCGGAACCATCGGCTGACCAACAAAAACTGATCGCTTTGCATATGAAAACTGTGAACCAGATTGCCGATATGGAGGTCGCTCTTGAAACACGCGGTAAAGGAACAGCTCAACAATCTGCGCTCGACCTGGACGCGGCAAGACGCGAAATCTGTGATCGACTATC
>CAZSSS010000185.1:0-1440 GCA_964609255.1 uncultured Rhodobacterales bacterium | reverse complement strand
CGCCCTGCGCGCTGAATAAAGCGCTGTCGGGGCTTAGCACAAATGCGCTGGTGTCCTTGCCCTGGATATTTGATATCTGGGCGCTGGGGCATCAGTTGCCACCAATTGGCGACTGGACAACATGGGTTGTGCTGGGCGGTCGCGGGGCGGGAAAAACCCGCGCCGGAGCCGAATGGGTGCGGGCCCAAGTTGAGGGCGCGGGGCCGCTGGACGCGGGCAAATGCAAGCGGGTGGCGTTGGTGGGCGAAACCATCGATCAAACCCGCGAGGTGATGGTTTTTGGCGAAAGCGGGCTGCTGGCCTGTTGCCCGCCAGACCGCCGGCCCGAATGGCAGGCAACACGCAAGCGGCTGCTTTGGCCCAATGGCGCAGTAGCCGAGATTTATTCAGCGCATAACCCCGAAAGCCTGCGCGGGCCGCAATTTGATTGCGCATGGGTGGACGAGCTGGCCAAGTGGAAACAGGGGCAGGCGGCATGGGATATGCTGCAATTTGCCCTGCGGCTGGGCGAGTGGCCACAGCAAGTGGTCACAACAACGCCGCGCAATAACCGGCTGTTAAGAGAGATTTTGGCGGATGCTGCCAGCGTGCAGACATCAGCCCCGACAAAAGCCAACCGCGCCAATTTGGCGGGGTCGTTTTTGCGGTATGTAACGGAAAAATACAAAGGCACGCGGCTGGGGCGGCAAGAGCTGAATGGCGAATTGCTGACCGCAGAAGAGGGGGCTTTGTGGTCGCTGAACCAACTGGATGCTTTGCGGGTATCTGGCGGTGACTTTGACCGGATTGTGGTGGCGGTTGACCCGCCGGTCACAACCGGAAAATCGGCGGATACTTGCGGCATTGTTGTTGCGGGTGTGGTGACGGACGGGCCGCCTGTGAAATGGCGGGCTACGGTTTTGGCGGATGCAAGCATTCAGGGCGCCAGCCCGCAACAATGGGCGGCTGAGGCCGTGCGGGTGTTTCATGAATACGACGCCGACCGGCTGGTGGCCGAGGTCAACCAAGGCGGTGAGCTGGTGGAAAGCCTGATCCGGCAAATTGACCCGTTGATTGCTTATCGTGCGGTGCGGGCATCGCGCGGAAAGGTGGCACGGGCAGAGCCTGTGGCGGCGCTGTATGAACAGGGGCGTGTCGGGCATTTGGCGGCTATGCCGGAGCTGGAGGACCAGATGTGCGAGATGACGGCGCGCGGATTTGTGGGCAAGGGCAGCCCTGACCGTGTGGATGCGCTTGTCTGGGCAATTACAGATTTGATGATCGATCCGGCGCGGGTGTTTTTGGCGCCGCGCGTGCGGGGGCTTTGAGCGGTGCGTGGCGACCACGCACCCTACGAAATCAATTTAACAAAGGAGCATAACTCTATGGGTTTGCAGCTTTTTAAGACGTCCAAGCGAGACGTTTCAGAGACAAAATCGAGCGCAGCCGCCGGGGTTGTCA
>CAZSSS010000184.1:0-4402 GCA_964609255.1 uncultured Rhodobacterales bacterium | reverse complement strand
GTGATCTTTACGAAGCGGCTTATGTTGATGGTGCCTCGCGGTTTTACAGGTTCCGCCGGATTACGCTGCCGCAAATTATACCGGTGATTATTTCCATGGCGCTGCTTTCGGCCATCTGGACATTCAACAGCTTTGAGATCGTCTGGATTTTGACCGAGGGCGGGCCGCGTAGCGCGACCACAACCCTGATCATCGACACCTATAAAACCGCGATTGCCAGCTTCAAGTTTGGGCCGGGCGCGGCGCGGGCGGTGGTGATTGTGGTGCTGCTCAGTATTTTCTCAGTCGTTTATATGATTGTTCTCAAGAAAATCGAAAAACGGTTCGGGAGTAAGTAAAATGATGGATCGCTATACCTGGTGGGAAAAAGTTATCCTGTATATCGTCATCGCGATATTCCTGACCTTTATCCTGTTGCCGTTCTTTGAGATGTTCATGACATCGTTGCGGCCGTTAAAACATTTGCGCCACGCGCCCTATAAATTCTGGTCGGACGAGATGGGATTTGACGCCTATAAAACCATGTGGACCACGGTGCCCGACCTGCCGTTATATATCTTTAACGGGGTGTTTATTGCCACGGTTGTGACCATGGTTTGCATGTTTTTTGTGATCCCCGCTGCTTATGCTTATGCGCGGTTTGATTTCAAAGGCAAGGCCCTGACGCTCGGCTTGTTTTTGTCGGTCAATATGTTTGCCGGTGCGGTGCTGTTGATCCCGCTTTATCGGTTATTGCGCACCCTTGGCTTGCTGAATACCTATTTTGCGATGATCGTTCCGGGGGCGGCCTTTCTTGTGCCGATGGGCATCTGGTTGCTGAAATCATATTTGGAAAAAATCCCGAAAGAACTGGAAGAAGCCGCTTATGTGGATGGCGCCAGCCGGTTTTACACGCTGCGCCGTGTTATGTTGCCCTTGGCCATGCCGGGCCTGATTGTGGTCGGGGTGTCGGTGTTTATCGGGGCTTATGCGCAACAGTTTTTGTTTGCCATTACCTTTAATCAAAATCGCAAATACCAGCCGCTGCCGGCGGGGGTGTTTGAATTTATCGGATATCAAGACGTTGTCTGGAATGAGCTTATGGCCGCCAGTCTCGTCGGAGTTTTGCCCGTGTTGTTTATCTTTTTGTTCATGCAGCGGTTCCTGATCGCTGGATTAACAGCAGGGGCAATCAAGGAGTGACCTAGATGGTCATGTATTATCTACCAACTGGAGGAAGTAGAGATGAAGAAGACACTATCAATTGCAGCCCTGACGGGTATTGCTATGGCCGCAGGGTCAATGGCATCAGCGCAAGAAGTTCACATGATCATGTGTGGCGGCGAAATCCGTGAAGCTGATCAAACAGTGATCACCGCGTTTGAAGCCGCCAACCCTGGCGTAACGGTAAATGCAGAAGCCGTGCCTTGGGGCACTTGCCAAGATAAATCAAAAACACTGGCTGCGGCTGGCGATGCACCTGCACTGGCCTATATGGGTTCGCGCGAATTGGCATTGCTGTCGCAAAACGGTTTGATCTTGCCGGTTGAATTAACCGCTGACGAACAAGCGGCATACCAGCCGGGCGTTTTGGCAACTGTTACTCAGGGCGGTCAGTTCTGGGGCATCCCGCATGCTTTCTCAACCAAAGCATTGTACATGAACTGTGACGTTATCGAAGCCGCTGGCGCAGTTTGCGAAGCACCTGCAACTTGGGCTGACATGTATGCACTTGCAGAAACAGTCAGCAACGAGCTTGGTTCCGAAGGTGTTGCCGGTATTGGCCTTGCCGCCAAAGATTTCGACAACACAATGCACCAGTTTCTGAACTATCTGTATTCAAACGGCGGCGTGGTCATTGACCCTGCAACCGGTGAATCCGCATTGGATAGCGCAGAAACTCGTGAAACACTGGAATTTTATGGCAGCCTTGTTGCTGTGGCCCAGAACGGCCCAACAGCTTGGGAACGCGACGCCATGAAAGATCTGTTTAACGATGGCAAAATTGCTATGTATATCAACGGTCCTTGGGGTCGTGGGCAGCATAACGAAGACATCAACCAGATGATCGTTGCTGTTCCAGCAGGTCCAAGCGGTGTTTCCGGCACAATTCTGATCACTGACTCGGTTGCTGTATTCTCCAACACTGGTGTTGAAGATCTGGCAATGGAATTGGCACAAGCGCTGACTTCTGGTGAGGCTCAATATGACCTCGACAGCAGCTGGGGCCTAACGCCAATTCTGCAATACGAAAACCTTGGTGTGGCTGATCCGTATTACATCGGTGACGAATTCTGGGAAAAATTCACTGCGGGTATCTCCACCGGTGGACCAGAGCCAATGGTAACAGATGTAAAAGGCCTGCAAGCCGTGTTTGTGAACATGATCCAGGGTATCGTTCTTGAGGACGACACAGTGGACAACCTTGTCACAATCGCTGGCGAAGAGCTGACAGAACTTCTGTCTGAGTAAAATAACTTGGGCGGCCTGCATTCGGGCCGCCCAAACCAGTATTGGGGAAATATCATGGCCACCTTGGACCTTAAAAATATCAATAAATCATTTGGGGCAACGCAGGTGCTGTTTGATATTGATCTGTCGATCAAAGACAAAGAATTTGTGGTGTTTGTTGGCCCCTCGGGCTGCGGCAAATCCACTTTGCTGCGGATCATTTCCGGCCTTGAAATGGCCACGGATGGCCAGATTATCATTGCGGGCAATGATGTATCAGAGGCCCACCCCGTTGATCGCGGCATTTCGATGGTTTTCCAGTCTTACGCGCTTTATCCGCATCTGACTGTTTATGAGAACATCGCCTTTCCGCTGCGCGTGCAATCCCTGCCAAAAGACGAAATAGAACGCCAAGTCATGGAAGCCGCCGAGATTCTAAAACTGGTGGACCGTCTGCAATATAAACCCGGCGCGTTATCCGGCGGGCAACGCCAACGGGTCGCCATCGGGCGTTCCATTGTGCGCAAACCCAAGATTTTTCTGTTTGACGAACCGCTGTCAAACCTTGACGCGGCGCTGCGCGGCGACATGCGCGTAGAGCTGTCAAAGCTGCACCGTGACCTTGACGCCACCATGGTTTATGTGACCCATGATCAGGTTGAGGCCATGACAATGGCTGACCGCATTGTGGTGCTGAATGGCGGCGTGGTTGAACAATTTGACACGCCAATGACGTTATACCATCAACCAAAATCCAAATTTGTTGCCGCTTTTATTGGCCAGCCAAGCATGAATTTCATTGATGCGGTTGTGACCAGCATTTCCAAGGACGGCCTTGGGGTGCGCTTAACCGGTGACGTTGACATGGTGCTGCCGGTGGACACAAGCGGCGCCAAGGTTGGCGATATAGTTGAGGT
Organism: uncultured Rhodobacterales bacterium; assembly: GCA_964609255.1. Classification (GTDB taxonomy): domain Bacteria; phylum Pseudomonadota; class Alphaproteobacteria; order Rhodobacterales; family Rhodobacteraceae; genus UBA3077. Next base: position 1,055 of record CAZSSS010000184.1, on the reverse strand, counting down.
TGGCATTCGGCCCGAGCATGTGCATTACGCGCCCGATAATGGTATCCTCAGCATTAATATTGACGTGCTTGAACGTCTGGGCGGCATTTCTATCACCTATGGTCCGGTGGCGGGCTGTGAGAAATTCTGCGCAGCACTGGATGGCGAAGCCCCGATTTCTGAGGGGCAAGATGTTCCGCTTGGCGTTGACCCGGTGGATTGCTATGTATTTACCAAAGATGGCCATGCGCTTTTACGGCAAAAAATTCCTACACTTGAATAAGGTTACATAATGAAAATTGCTATTTGTGGATTGGGCTTGCGGGCCGAACATGTGCTTGGCATCATGAAACGCAACATGCCCGAGATAGAGTTTGTCGGGTTCTTTGACCCGTCACTGGTTGATGAAACCAAGCTTGGGGAAATCACTAGATACGACAGCCTCACAGCGCTTTTGGCCGAAACCAAGCCGGATCTGTTGTTTGTTGCGTCACCTAATTATATGCATTTGGAACATATTCGCGAAGGGCTGGAAGCCGGTGTTCGGATATTTGCCGAAAAACCTGTTGTGACCACAATTGCGGATACATTCGCGCTGGCGGAATTACTGGAAAAGCACGGCACCGACAGGGTGATCATTGGCCTTGTTCTGCGGTATTCGCAGCATGTGCGTGATATGAACAAAGCACTGGACGCTGGCCAGATCGGCTCCATCGCCTCGATTGAGGCATCCGAATACATCGCCCCCTATCACGGCGCGTTTTTCATGCGCGACTGGCGGCGCAAGACCGAATATTCAGGCGGCTTTATGCTGGAAAAATGCTGCCACGATCTGGATGTTTATAACATGGTCACGGGGTCTCGGCCCAACAGGGTGGCCAGCTTTGGCGGGCGGCGTTCGTTTCTCCCCGAACATGCGCCCGCCAAAGGGGTTGATGATAGCGTTTATCATATCAAAGGCAGCCGCTGGGAAAGCGCGGATGACGCGTTTACCTCGGATGCTGATATCATCGACGCGCAAACCGCGATTCTGGAATTTGAAAGCGGCGCAAGCATGACGTTCCACACCAATACCA
>CAZSSS010000183.1:0-4440 GCA_964609255.1 uncultured Rhodobacterales bacterium | reverse complement strand
ATGCCGTCATGGATAACCAGCGCCACGCCATCGACTGCAAACGCAGGTGTGTTGGCTGTGGTCGCAACTACAGGTGCTTTGAACAGCGAGAAATCAGCTACTGGTACCGCAACTTCTGTTGGCACCGAGAATGTGCCGGTCAGTGTGAATTTCAATACCGGAATTTTCTGGGCGTTGATTTCAATTGTGGCGGTGCCGCGTGCGCCTTTCAGCACATGCCGTGTGGCTCCGATCCACATATAAATTGACACGCTTTCATTGCCATCTGTGATCGGGCTGTAAGTAACGCTGACACCCGGAACAATGACTTCGGTCATGCCAAGGGCACGCAAAAGCGCCGCCCAAGCTGGCGGTGTGCCCGCTGTGCCCGAGCCTACCAGCTCAATGCCAGCACTAAGCGTTGAATAAAGCGCCACCGGAATTTGGGGCTGTGCACCACGATAAGGGTATTCCAGATCGCGCTGTTCGTCAGCGCCTTCCATTGGCTTTATTTCGACATTAACGAATTGCATCGCGTTTGCGGGGCCGGTTGGCACTGCATCAGTGCCATAAACGGTTTCGACTTTCACCAAGACAACCTTGGAATCGAATTTGATTGGCGTAGCCATTATTCGGCCTCTTTCTTTTCAACTGGTAGTGGATCAGCTTTTTCGAGTTTGCCCGGAGCTGTTGCTCCGGCTTCAAGCGTTGCAGAAACCAAAGTCAGCTTCCCGTTTTTGCCCCGCGTATACGACCCGCCAGAGGTCGGTTGTTCTACAATTTTCTTGGTCATGGCGTGATCCTCAAATAGGAGTTTATTTTGAAATCGACTTGATAGGTGATGGTGCCGTTATTCAGGCTCATTAGGCGCGCACGGGTTAGCTCAAACGCCTCGGCATCGGCTGAAGCAGGCGTCCAGCCAGCCACTGCGTCGATGACCTTGTCACGCAATGCATCGATTTTGGACATGGCTTTTGCACCGCGCGCATCATTGGCCACGGTGACAACAATGACGACGCCGATATTTTCAGCGGTGTTTTGATGGTGAACGCCGGTCGCTGTTCTGGCGGCTGGGCAGAAAGTCCCAGTGGAATAACAAACGCGGCGGGCGTGCGGTTTGGCCCATGGCCACCACGCGTCAGCACAGCCAATTCACCTGCACCCTCAACCCGAGTATCAAAGTCAAATACTTCGGTTTTGATGCGATCAATTATATCGTCAGTTAGCATTTGCAGATCCCCCGAATGCTTGGGAAATATAGTCATATGCAATGGCTTCAACTTCATCCTCGTCATCGTCGCTCAAGCCGATAAAGGGCCGTGCGGGGATGGTGACTGACTGGGAAGTGATAAAACCAATACCCGGAATGCTGAAGCGCAGAGCATCAGCTGATTTGGGTATGATGGTTGCGCCAAACTGGTGAACGGCGGCGTAAATAACATTGGTGCCGACTTCAGCACTGTTTTCGCTGGCGATGTGTGTGATGGAATCGCGCAAGTTGCGTGAATCCACAAGCGTTTGCCCGCCTTCGACCAAAGCACGAATGGACTCGGGCCAAGGGTTATTGTCTGGCGTTACGCCTTCATCAAAGCGTTTTTTGGTAGAAGTCACCAATGAACTACCGATTTTGTCATACATTTCAAACGGGTTTGCCAGTTTCTCATGCGCTTCTGACAGCGCTCTAAGAGCCGTTTCAGCACCCGTAATTTCAACTCCTGCGCCAGACATCAGATCAGCCCTCGCATATTATCGCGGGTCATTTCCGGTTTACGATCGCAGGTTTTTACCCCGGATGCGCCACTGGACACCGGCTCAACACCGGCCACCGGGATGCGCACATCGCCTTTGGATATTTTCTCCAAGGTTTTGATGGCGTCGCGGTAATCATTCTCGATCTTCTCGGCAACAATATGGCTGTGAAGTTTGTAAATTGTGATGGTTTCCGCCAGCGTGATAATCAGTGCCGGGACCGAGGCCATTGGTAAAGCATAGCGAAACAAATAGCCGTCGATCAGTGCGTCAGTATCAGCCAGCGCCGCATCAATCACCGATGTAACAACAGCGCCTGTGGCTGGCGTATCGCGATCACTCAAATCAATGAGCATCGCCTCGCCAACGCGGCTGGTCAGTCCTGAAAGATCGGCATAAGCCATGGTTCAATATCCGTTTCGGTTTAAGGTGACCTGCCGCGAGCAGCCCGCAGCAGGTCTTGGTATTCGGCGTTGGCTTTGGCAAAGCCGTCCGAAGATCGGTGTTAAGCCCCGCCCAAAAGCTCAATCACCAATACCGGGTCATTTTTCAGGGCTTCGGCCTGATCATCTGAAAGGTCAAAAATCACGATTTCCACTGGTTCCTGCCCAAATTTATAGCCAGCACGCCAGCGCGATTTAACGCCGCGAATTGTGGTTACAGAAATGCGCGGGTCGTCCTCAGACTTTAGATCAGGGTGTGGTGCCGGAGCAGGCTTTGCGGGTGAAGTCTTACCCTCATCGCTACCTGTCCCGACACCGGCCCCCGTGGCAGCAGTGGCATTCTGTTGATCTTCGGGCGTTGACGCTGGTTCGTTTGATCCAGCAGTCGGATCTCCCGAACCAGCACCAGCACCGCCCCCAGCGTCATTTTGTGCATCAGCTTTGGCTTGATCCTGAGCAGCTTTGTCAGCTGTCCCTTGATCGGCCTTAGCCTTTTTGGCTTTGCGTTCTTCAGCAGCTGCCTTTTTCTGCGCGGCACTCATAGGTTTGGTCATAACTCAATCTCCTATGCCAACCATGGCACAACCAGCACTTCAGCTGTTTGGTACCACTCATTGGTGTTGCCGCCGCCAACCAACTCATTGCCAACAATCCGGCGCGCTGCGCCCTCAAGGCTTGGTGGAACCACCAGAAGGTTTGGCACAATGCCAAGTGGCGATCCGCCATCCTTCTTAAAGCCCATCATAGACAAGCGCGCGGCTTCATAATTTGTCGGATCAAGCGCCATTTTTGAGCCAAAGGCCGTCTGCCAGAAACCAAAGCCAGCATTGGATGCGCCCTCGGTTCCGTAAACATATTCTTTGCGGTTAAACACATTCGCATCGGTCGGGCTGTCCATTGACACCATTTCCCATGGCTTCAATGTTTGATAAATCAGTGGCTTGATTGACCGGTTCGTTGACATCAGATACCACGGTGTTTCCGCGCCTGCAGCCATGTTTGAAACGGTGGCAACATCGCCATTTTTGTCCAAAACCGGATGATCGGTATCAAAGAAATACTGGCCGTCGAAACAGTTTGAGGCAAAGCCTTTATTAAGCAGGCCAAACACCAGCTCATCAGGAAATTCTGCCGCGTTTTGGCCCATCATTTGAAAACGCGTCGAATAGGTGCCAAGACGGTCAAATTCGATATGGTATTTATCAACCGCGATGGTTTCTTCCCACACCTCGTTTTTGATCTCGTAATCATATTCTGCAAGGCTTTTGATCACACGATCGCCCACCCATTTACGCAGCCCGGTTGAGTTGGCCATCCAGCCATAACGCTCGGACAGATCCGACGAGTTAATCGTGGTCGCCACTTGGGAATATTGGCTTTCATGACCGCCAAGCCCAGCCATAAAGGCTGTGTTAAAGCCAATCCGAAGTGCATTTAAGTTTGCGGAATTCAATTGCATGTTCAGTCCTCCTAAAACTGGACCCAGACGCCTTGCGCGTCCACGTCATAAATTTTGCCAGCAACAGAACGGGTGCCGGTGCCATCGGTTTTGGCGACAGTTTGATCGTCAACAATGAAACAATTTGCGCCGATATCAGCTGCAGCGATCAAGTCGCCAGCCGTTGAGTTGGCATATTTGAAAACCCCTATACGAACGTCGCAATCAAGATCACCAGCTGCGCCAGCTGTATTATCGACCAGCGATTCCGCTCGACCAACGGCTGTCAGCGTGGTTGCGGTTGAACCCGGTACCAGATTGCCACTGGCATCCAGCGCAGCAAGCGCACCGGGATAAATTACGGCAGCGGCAGCAAGGCCAAAGTTGCGAGTATCGCCATCGCGGGCCGATGTATTACGGCCTTCAGTTAAAGCGGACATTAGAGCACCTCCTGCGCGGCATTTTCAGCCTTAAGCGTTTTTGCGTATTCGTCGGGATCGCAGCCAAGAGCCGCAATCACGCCACGGTCAGCGGCGGTCAAGCCAGCTTTGTCAGGGTCGCTCGATTGCAGCGCGATCTGGCCATTGGCGGTTGTGCCACCAAGCATCGGCAGACCGGCCAGTTCTTTTTCAACGCTGGCAGCGCCATCAGAATTGGCCATATGCCGCGCAATATAGTGCTCGCGCAAAGGCTTGACACCAACGCGGCCCTCTTTAATGGCAGCATCAACAACCGTTTCGGCTTTACCTTTGCCCAGATTGGATTGCATCGCAGTCATTTGAGATTGTAAGGCTTTGAATTCCGAGACCGGCACCGAGTTGGTGCTGTCTA
>CAZSSS010000182.1:0-4441 GCA_964609255.1 uncultured Rhodobacterales bacterium | reverse complement strand
CTTTAAGTATCGTTAACGCTGAAGCATTGGTTGACCCGGTGAAGGCCAAAAGGTAGATATTATTTTGGGTAAAAAAGGGATATGAATGACACGCCAATCAATGACCGGCTATGCCTCGCTGGATGGAATATCTGCACATCTAAGCTGGCAATGGGAGGTGCGTTCGGTCAATAACAAAGGGCTGGACCTGCGGTTACGCCTTGCTGACGGGTTTGAATCGCTGGAAAAAACCATCCGCGAAATGCTTCCCAAATATGTGGCGCGTGGCAATATTTCCCTGAGTCTGAAGGTGAAAACGCAAGATTCTCAGCTGGTCCCGCGTATCAATGATGTTGCTCTTGAGGCCATGCTGCAAGCAGTTAAACAAACCAACGCGGCGGCCAAAAGCCATGGGATTGACACCCATCCAACCAATGCCGCCGATATATTGGCGCTGCGCGGGGTGCTGGAATATTCAGGGGCTGAGAAAGCCCCGCAAAATATTGTTGACACAGTGGCCGCGCAAATTCCCGAACTTCTGAGCAGTTTTCAAGCGGCGCGTCAGGATGAGGGGCAAGCATTGCATGCGATTTTGTCCCGACAACTGGATATGGTGCGCGATTTAACGGCGCGGGCGGAACAATCTGCTGATGCACGGCTGGTTAAAACCGGCGCCGCACTGCGCAGCAAAGTAACAGCGCTGCTTGATGCCACCGAACTGGCCGATGAATCTCGGCTGCATCAGGAATTGGCGATTCTTGCGGTCAAAGCCGACGTGACGGAAGAAATTGACCGCCTTAATGCCCATATCAAAGCCGCGGGCATATTGCTTGAGGCGGCAAAACCGGTCGGGCGGAAATTTGATTTTCTGATGCAGGAATTCAACCGCGAGGCCAATACTTTGTGCTCAAAATCCGGTTCAACCGAGCTGACCGATATTGGCCTTGACCTGAAAACCGTGATTGATCAAATGCGCGAACAAGTTCAGAATTTGGAGTAGTTATGCCAGACACCCCTGCACACCCGCGCAAAGGGCTTTTGATTATTTTATCCTCGCCCAGCGGCGCGGGGAAATCAACCTTGTCACGCCGGGTTCTTGAACAAGATGACGACGTGGTTTTCTCGGTGTCGGCAACCACGCGCAAACCGCGCAGCGGCGAAAAAGACGGGCGGGAATATTTTTTTAAATCCAAAGAAGAATTTAAAAACCTGATTGAAAACAATGGTATGCTGGAATATGCCGAAGTTTTTGGAAACTTTTACGGCTCACCTCGTGCGCCGGTAGAGGCCGCGATTGAGGCAGGAAAAGACGTGCTTTTTGATGTGGATTGGCAGGGCGGTCAGCAAATTCGAAATTCCGAATTGCAGGACTCTGTGGTGTCGATTTTCATCTTGCCGCCCTCAATTGCCGCGCTGCGAAAACGCCTGACGAAACGCGGGCAAGACAGTGTTGAGATCGTTGCGAAACGCATGGCGCAATCACGCAGTGAAATCAGCCATTGGGCCGAATATAATTATGTTATCATCAATGATGATCTTGATCGTGCTGAATCAGAACTGCGGGCAATTGTGGCGGCGGAACGGCTGCGGCGACGGCGGCAGCCCTCATTATTTGATTTTGTTCAGGGGCTAAACGCCGAATTTGAGCTGGCAAAGTGATTTATCAACTGGATGATGTGACGCCTGAAATCGGCACTGATTGCTGGGTTGCCCCCACGGCGGTTCTTGTGGGCGATATTGTTCTGGGGCCGTCTTGCTCGGTCTGGTTTGGCGCGGTTCTGCGGGGCGATAATGAACAAATAAAGGTCGGGCAGGGCAGTAATATTCAGGAAAATGCGGTGTTGCACACCGATATGGGCTTTCCGCTGATTATCGGCGCTGGTTGCACAATAGGCCATAAAGCACTGCTGCACGGCTGTATTCTTGGCGAAAATACCCTGATTGGCATGGGGGCAACCGTGCTGAACGGCGCGCGGATTGGTAAGAATTGCCTGATCGGTGCCGGGGCGCTGGTGCTTGAGGGCCAAGAGGTTCCCGACGGGTCATTGCTGGTTGGCAGCCCCGCCAAAGTGGTGCGGCAACTGGATGCACAAAGCATTGAACAATTGCGCGCCTCTGCCCTGCATTATCAGGAAAATATGCAAAGATTTCAGCGGGGCCTGTCCTTAAAAGATCAAGGATAGGCGATCTTCGGTAAAGCTGCCCGCCAGCTTAATGTCGATGGCCTCAGCGGCGTCCCGGGCCAGTTGGAATTGCACCTGATTTGACGAAAGATCACCAAACGGATCACCGTTAAGCGTTGCATCCCATAATTCATGTGGCGCGTCTATTTTTGTGTTTTCCACAAGAAATTCCCACCCTGATCTGGTGGGTGTAATGGAAATAACCCCGCCGCGTGGCAAGCTGGATTCAACGCATAAAATAAGCAAATACAATAGTTTCACCAATGATCTGGGCCTGTCACCCCAGGGTTCGGTAAACGCGACCTCTACACGGCCATTTACAAACATTTTTTGCACAACAGAGATGGTCGCAGAATGCCCCGAAACCGCAGTTTTGCTGGCGCTGCCAAATGCAATGCGGAAAAACATCAATTTTGCCTTGGCGGTTTCGGCGCTTTGATTGATCAGCTCCATCTCGGGGGTCATACCGTTTATTTCGGTCATCAGCTCAACCCCGTTGCTGATTGCACCAACCGGGCTTATAAGATCATGGCAAATGCGCGAACTGATGATGTCGGCGAGCTGTCTTGAATGCATTTTATTCTCCTGAAACGAGGATCGTGATGAACGCCATATTAACCCCCGGTATGCTTGTGCGCCATCCCGCGCAACCCGATTGGGGGCTGGGGCAGGTGCAATCGGTGATCAACGACCGGATTACAGTGAATTTTGAGCACAAGGGCAAGGTGGTAATAATCGGAACGGTGGTTGAACTGGAAATGGTTATTAAATAGCTTACGTTTTGACTATCGCACCATTCTGGTTAACAGGGAATGAATTTTTCCACTGCTTGTATTCGGGCAAATATTTAGATACAAATTTTTGCGAAACAGGCCGTGCGGCCACTTCTGGATAACGGTCAGATTATGAAAACGGATATTGACCAATTTCAGGTCAGGTTGGCAACATGCGACAAAGACATAAGGGCTGCACAGCGCCTTAGATACCGTGTTTTTGTTGAGGAAATGGGCGCAACGGTTGATGCCGCTGACCACAAAGCCAAAATAGAGCAAGACCGGTTTGACCGGTTTTTTGACCACCTTTTACTGATCGATAAACGCATTGACCCCGGCAAATATGACAACCATGTTGTCGGCGTTTACCGCCTGATGCGCGGCGAAGTGGCGCAAGACGGTGCCGGGTTTTACGGTGCAAATGAATATGATCTTTCCAAACTCGAAAACAGTAACCGGCGGGTTGTTGAACTGGGGCGTTCGTGCATCGCAAAAAGCCATCGCGGCGGCATCGGTATGCATTTATTGTGGGACGGGCTGGGGGATTATGTGATGACCCATAAAATAGAGATCATGTTCGGCGTGGCCTCGTTTCATGGCACGGATATTACCCCCCTAAAAGACGCATTGGCCTTTTTGCATCATAACCATTTAGCACCCGCTGACATGCGCGTCAGGGCGCGAAACAGCCAATATGTAGCATTGAACCAACTGCCCAGTGACAAAATTGACCGAAAAGCAGCGTTACGCGCCATACCTTCGCTAATCAAAGGATATTTAAGATTGGGCGGTTTTGTCGGCGAGGGGGCTTTTATCGACAGGGATTTCAACACCGTTGATGTTTGTTTGTTAATGGATACAAAACGCATGGTCGCAAAATATCGGAATTATTACACGCAGGATCGGGGCTAAAATGGTCTGGAGCGAGGTTGAGCCGCCAGCGTATCCCGATTTGGGGGTCATCGGCTGGTTGCGCTTTATATTGCGGGGCAGTTTTTTTGCAATTGCTTCGGTAATTTTGGTGACATTGCTGGTTATGGCATATGGGTTGGAGCGGCTGTATCGCGGTTCTCGGCTGAGTTATGGTCTGGCGCGTTTGTGGGGCCGAGTCGGGCGGATTTGTTGCGGATTATCGTTGGAAATAAAGGGTAAAGAAATGCGCCATGGCGGTGCGATTGTCGCCAATCACACCGGCTGGATTGATATTTTCACCGTGCACAGCGCCGCGCATATCCATTTTGTTGCCAAATCCGAAGTGGCAAAATGGCCAGGAGTTGGGTTTTTGGCGCGGGCATCGGGCACTATTTTTATCGTGCGCAAACCAACCCAAGCCAAACGCCAGCAAGAGGCCATGGCCGAGCGCATCAAAATGGGTGACAAGCTGTGTTTTTTTCCCGAAGGGACCAGCAGTGACGGGCGGCGGGTTTTGCCGTTCAAATCATCCCTGTTCAGCGTGTTTCATACCAAAGAATTGCGCGACAGCGTTTGGGTCCAACCCGTCAGTAT
>CAZSSS010000181.1:0-4463 GCA_964609255.1 uncultured Rhodobacterales bacterium | reverse complement strand
CTCAAGCGACAGTGAATAGGAAAGCGTGGTCGCCAATGTGCCGCCATTGCGCAGCACAGCCGCGGATACCGCGTCGCGGCCCAAATTGCCCTCTATGCCGGATTGGTGCACGATGGCAACATTGCCATACCCCGCGCCAACCGTGTGGGAAATCAACCGATCTGCCACGGTTTCAAACGTGGTGCCAAGGATCAACACATTGCCACCAGCAACAGCAGGATTGTTGGAGAAGCTCAGAACATTGATGCCTTTGGGTCGTGCCACGGCCGCCACTGCGGTGGTGGAGCTGCTGAAAAGCGGCCCAAGAATAATCTGCGCGCCCTCATCGATGGCACGGGTTGCCGCAATCGTGGCCGTGGCCGGATCACCTGCGGTTTCATAAACCCGCAATTCGATATTGGCACCGCGCACATCCGCCACCGCCATTTTTGCAGCATTAACAAGGTTTTGCGCCAGCTGATCCGTCACAGAATTGCCAGAGCTAAGCGGCACCAGCAGTGCCACAACCACGGGTGCGTTTGGGTCGACCTCAGAACTGCCGCTGCCAATGGCAACCGGTTCGCATGCCCCAAGGCCAAACGCCATGGCGATAATTGCCAGTGGCCGCAAGATTTTGGACGGTAAATAATCAGATAAGGACATGTTTCCTCGCATAAAATGTTTGAGATCAATAGACTCGTGTAGCGGGGCAGAGTAAGCCTTGTGATGCGACAAGTAAAGTTAGGCAGTTTTGCAATGGGCAGTATTTCACCGCAGTTAACGGCTGGTTTATATCTGGTGGCAACGCCGATTGGCACTGCCTCCGATATTACGTTACGGGCGCTGGATATTCTGGCAAATGCCGATGTTTTGGCGGCTGAAGACACGCGCCAAGCCCGTAAACTGATGGATATTCACGGCGTCAAACTGCACGGGCGGCAGATTTTCCCGTATCACGACCATAACGGCGCGGCGGTGCGGCCCCGTCTTTTGGATGCTGCGCGCGATGGCAAATCGGTGGCATATGTCTCAGATGCGGGCACCCCGCTGATCGCCGACCCCGGTTATGCCTTGGCGCGCGATTTTATCGCAGCCCAATTGCCCGTGACCGCCGCGCCCGGTGCCTCAGCGGTTTTGTGCGCGCTGTCCGTGGCCGGCCTGCCCACCGACCGGTTTTTATTCGCAGGCTTTGCCCCGACAAAATCAAACGCTCGATTGGCGTTTTTTAATGAATTCAAAGCAGTGCCGGCAACATTGGTTTTTTTTGAGAACCCCAAACGGCTGGCGGCATGTTTTGCGGCAATGGTCAACGTATTCGGCCCAACCCGACCCGCCGCCATGTGCCGCGAATTAACCAAAAAGTTTGAAGAAGTGCGCCGGGGATCATTGGTGGAACTGGCCGAGCATTATGCAAACACAACCGCCCCCAAAGGTGAGGCCGTTGTGGTGCTTGGCCCCCCCGAAAAAGCCGCGGCATCCGAGATGGACATCGATGCTGCTTTGCGGTTGGCCTTGAAAGGCGCATCGGTCAAAGACGCAGCGGCAGAGGTCGCTGAAATGTTTAATCTGTCACGCAAGCCGCTTTATAAACGCGCGGTTGAACTGAACCATGAGTAGGGGCAGCACCGCATTTCACAACGGTCTGGCAGCCTAGGACATCGCCGCGCGGCTGTATCGCGCGCAGGGTGGCGTTGAACTGGCGCGGCGCTGGAAAACCCATGAGGGCGAGATTGATTTGATCATTGATTTACAAGGCATAATCATCTTTGTCGAAGTCAAAGCCCGCAAAACACTGGAAATCGCGGCGGCTGCAATTACAAAGAAGCAACAATTTCGGTTGCTGAACTGCGCCAACCAGTATTTGGCGGCACATGCTGGCCTGAACGCCGATTGTCGTTTTGATCTGGTCGCGGTGGACCAGCGGGGCGAAGCCGAAATTCTGGAAAACGTGTTGGTGGGCTAGGCCTGTAACCCGTTCCAATCAACTGTATGAAACAAAACCGGAGAACATGATGAAACTCAAAGTCGCCATTCAGATGGACCCGATTGAAAACATAGATATTTCGGCTGATACCAGCTTTCGCATCGCGCTGGAGGCGCAGGAACGTGGGCATGAACTGTTTTATTATTCGCCCGATAAACTGGCCTATGAGGAAGGCGTGATAACCGCGCGCGGCTGGCCGCTGGAAGTGCGGCGCGAGGTTGGCAACCATTTTACGCTGGCTGGTAAACAAAAGGTTTCGTTGGCCGATTGGGATGTGGTCTGGGTGCGTCAGGACCCGCCATTTGATATGGGATATATCACCAATACGCATCTGCTGGATATGATCCACCCAGATAGTTTAGTGGTGAACGACCCGTTCTGGATCCGGAATTACCCCGAAAAGCTGCTGGTTTTGAATTTCCCGGATTTAACACCGCCAACCACAATTGCACGGGATATCGACACGTTGCGGGCCTTTAAAGAAAAGCACGGCGATATTATTCTAAAGCCGCTTTACGGCAATGGCGGGGCGGGGGTGTTTAAGCTGTCGGCTGATGACAAAAACCTCAGCTCTCTGCATGAATTATTTACCGGAATTAACAATGAGCCGCTGATAGCCCAGCAATATTTGCCGGATGTAACAGCGGGTGATAAGCGGGTTATTCTGGTGGACGGGGTTCCGGTGGGCGCGATCAACCGTGTGCCTGCAAAAGGCGAAGTGCGCTCCAATATGCATGTGGGCGGGCGGCCCGAACCGGCTGAACTAACCAAAAGAGACCATGAGATTTGTGCACAAATCGGACCATTGTTGCGGGAAAAAGGCCAGATTTTTGTCGGAATCGATATAATCGGGCAATACCTGACGGAAATCAACCTAACATCACCAACCGGCATTCAGGAATTGGAAAAATTTAACGGAATCAACACCGCCAGCTTGATTTGGGATGCAATAGAACGGAGACTTGCCTGATGTCAGTCCGGCTCCGCATTCTTAATTTTTTCCTGAAATGGACATTCAGACCGATACTAAATCGGGTTAGCTCAAAGAACCCGGCCAAGCTGCGCCCGTGGCTGGATAAACCATTTATTTGGGGGCTTCGGCCCGCGAAAAGCGCGGAAATAACTTATGGCCGATTGTCCGGTTTGGACGTGCCCGTCTTGAAAATTAAAAACGGTAAAACCGGAAATGGCACGTTGTTTTATCTGCATGGCGGCGCATATATTTTTGGATCAACCAAGACCCATGCAAGGCTTGTTGCCCATCTTTGTGGCCTATGCGGGTTAAAAGGTTTATCGGTAAACTATAGGGTGGCACCAGAACACCCATTTCCCGCAGCACTTGAGGATGCGTTGGCGGTTTACAAAACAATTCTGGCAGATGGCAGCAAAAATATCATCCTGTCCGGGGATTCCGCCGGTGGCGGGCTTGCGCTGGCTTTGTTGGCTAAAATCCTGTCAGAGGGCATCCACCCTCCCGAAGGGATTGTCACATTCAGCCCTTGGACGGATATGTCGTTGTCTGGTAAATCAATGATAACAAACGACAAAACAGATTACCTTTTACCACCGCATCAGATCAGGCAAGCGCGGGATTTTTATGCGCCAAACGATGTTGATAACCCGTTTGCCTCTCCGATCTTGGCGGATTTCACCAATGCGCCGCCCGCATTGATTTTTGCAAGCAATAGCGAGGTGTTGTTTGACGACGCCGCCGGTATTGCCAAAAATATGCAATCGACCAATGTTGATGTGACCTTGAAAATATACGATAAAACGCCGCATGTCTGGGTGCTGGGCCACGGGCGCCTGCCCGAAGCAGATCGCGCCATTGAACAGACCTGCGCTTTTATCACGCGGGTTTTGCAAAACTAGCGGCAGGCCGCAACATCGCTGATTCCAGCACCTCGATCACTTCAAACCCAAGTTTGCTGTATATGCGTTCAGCGGCTGAGCCTTTTTCTGCCATTATTATCAACTGGTTGCCGGGATAACGACAAAAGGTTTCCTGTGAAATATGATGCACCAAAGCGCTGCAAATACCTTGGCGGCGATGGGCGGTTTCGGTCACCACCGATTGAAATCTTGAGACGCCGTTGCGGTGAAATATGCCCATATTGGCAATAATTTCACCGTTCCTGAACGCGCCATACCAATGCCCGTGACCGTCTTTTTGCATGGCCCGGTAATTATTCATCTGGGTTCTTTTGAAACGACCATAGGCCAGCTTTTCAAAGGACATATCCCGGCAGTTTATCTGGCTTTGCAGGGCTTGTTCCCAATCTGAATCGCCATGCAAAACACGAAAACTGACATCATTAGGGCCCGCAAATCGCGGCTCGGTTTTATGCGCGGCCAGAACGGTGGCGCGGTCAATTTCATAGCCCAGCTTTTCCAACGATTTTTCTGCATTTTGCCCAATCGCACTGCGCGGAGACCAGCAGAATGTCTTGTGGGTTATCCGTGGGTTATCTGAAAATATATCGGAAAATCTGGCCTGCCA
>CAZSSS010000180.1:0-4464 GCA_964609255.1 uncultured Rhodobacterales bacterium | reverse complement strand
CGCTGAAAACCATTCTGCACGCTGAGCCGAAATCGAACTTTACGCTGGTTTATGCGAACCGCGCGGTTGCGTCGATTATGTTTCGCGATGAACTTGAAGATTTGAAAAACCGTTATATGGAGCGCCTGACGCTGATCCATATCCTTAAATCCGATGTTCAGAATACCGATATGTTCACGGGGCGGATCGATGCTGAAAAATGCAAGCTGCTGTTCCAGCATCTAATTAATGTCAGCCGCATTGATGCTGCGTTTATTTGTGGTCCCGAACCGGTGATACAGGTGGTTTCGGGAGCGTTGCAGGCACAAGGGCTGGCTAAATCAAACATTAAATATGAGCTGTTCTCAAGCGAGCAATCCGGCCGCGCCCATCAAAAAGCGGCCATTATGCGTGCCACATTACCCGGCGGCAGCACCGCAACCGTAACCCTTGATGGCGTGGCGCGCAGTTTTTCCATTCAACCCGGGCAATCCTTGTTGGAGGCGGGTTTGGCCAATGATATTGACCTGCCTTATGCCTGCAAAGCCGGGGTTTGCTCCACCTGCCGCTGCAAGGTGATTTCGGGCAAGGTTGAAATGCTGGCCAATCACGCGTTGGAGGATTACGAGGTTGAAAAAGGTTATGTTCTGGCCTGCCAAAGCCACCCCCTTACGGCTGAAATTATCGTGGATTACGATAAATAACGGTGCAAAAAAAAGGGGGGGGCCGGCATTTTTAGCCACCCCATGCGGGGTGCAAAAAATGCCGGCGGTGGCCTCGCTGCGCTCGGTGGGGCTGATTGATAATCAGGTGTTTTCGCGCAGAAATGGCACAGGGCTGGTTGGTGGGTTGTCCAGATTTCGGGCATATTCATGCCCGGAATAAACCGCCATGGCGATGGTGCCGGGGACCAGACAATCACCAATTCTGGTAACGGATTTGATGTTTTGATGGCCTTGGGCCTTGATCTCATTGAATAAGGCGACCTTTGGCATACGTGTGGTTACCGGAATGACCGTGTTTGCCGGAATGTCGCGGGTTTTACCGGAATAAATGCATTCCAGCCGGGCGGTGCCAGCGTTAAGCCCTGTCAGTTTATGAGCGCAAATCACGGTCACTGATTTTTCAAGCAAACGCGCCTGAATGCGGTGTTGTTCCATGGTGTATTGTGTCCATTCAGCCACCATTGTTGAGGGCGTAACCAGCGTGACATCACAGCCCATATCGGCCAGTTTTTCTGCAATAATACTGCCCATGTAATAATGCTCGTCATCAAAAACCACCACGGTGCCCGATGCAGTGCCCTCCGCCAGAATATGGTCAGCCGACATTAATTCTGTGCCTTGCAAAGGGTGAATAATGGACCGGCCAACGCCATCCTTGCGCCACGTGGCCCCCAAGGCCAGCACCACATGATCGGCGTCAAAATCCAAAATATCCCGTGCCAAAAGCGTGCTGTCGGGAAAGGTTTGCACATTTGCCATCTGGCTGATCAAATAGGTCCGGTGGTCCGCCACACGCTGCCATTGTGCCAGCCCGGGCATGCGCGATTCGCGCAACACCCGCCCGCCAAGGCTGGGCCGCGCGTCAGCCAGCGTTACCTCATAACCGCGTTTGGCCAGTGCCAGCGTGGCTTCCAGCCCGGCAGGGCCTGCGCCCACCACCAGTATTTTGCTGTCGGATTTGCGTGCCGGTATGGTTTCGGGGTGCCAGCCTTTGCGGTATTCTTCGCCCATAGTGGGGTTTTGGGTGCAGCGGATCGGGGTGTTGGTATAATCGCCCATCACACAGATATTGCAGCCGATACATTCGCGAATTTCATCGGCGCGGCCCTCTCGAATTTTGTTGGGCAAAAATGGATCAGCGATCGAGGGCCGCGCCGCGCCGATCAAATCCAGCACGCCACGTTTTATCTGGGCGACCATAGTATCGGGAGAGGTAAACCGCCCCACCCCGACCACCGGCTTGTTGGTGACCTGTTTGACAAAACTGATATATTCTTCTTGCCCGGCTTCGCCTGCGAACCTTGAGGGCATCGTGTCGTTATTCCAGCCGGATATATTCACATCCCAAAGGTCGGGAATATCTGCAAGCATCTCAACTATTTCGCGGCCCTCAACGTCCCAGCGCATTCCGTCATTGCCCATCAATTCATCAACCGAAAACCGGAACGGCACCGCGCAGGTATCGCCCACGGCGTCTTTGGTTTCCTCCAGCACCTCTCGCAATAGGCGCACGCGGTTTTCCAAACTGCCGCCATATTCATCGCTGCGCTGGTTATAACGCGGCAACAGGAAATGCTGCAAAAGGTTCATATTATGGCCCGCATAGACATAAATCAGGTCATAGCCTGCGCGTTTGCCCCGCAAGGCGGCCTCAACATGCCAGCGGCGAAAATCCTTGATATCTTGTTTGTCCATGCTGCGGCCTTGGGTGGGGTGCACGTAAATTGTGGCCATATCGCTGGGCGCAAGTGCTGGCATTCTGGAAAAATAATTGGCGACATTGGCGCCGTTATGCACCAGTTCCAGCCCGGCCAACCCGCGATGTTCATGCACCGCATCGGTCATGCGTTGATGTGTTGGCAGGTCGCTGTCATCCCACAGGCGCATTAATGCGCCCGGCGACAGGTCGCTTGAGGGGTGGATCTCGCATTCCTCGGTGCAAACGACACCCCAGCCGCCTTGGGCTTTTATGCCGCGCATTGCCGCCATGGATTTGGGGAACCGGTGCCCCATGCCGTTGCATTGCGGCACTTGGTAAAACCGGTTTTTGGTGGTCACGGGGCCAATTTTCACCGGCTCAAACAGAATATCATATCGCGGGTCGCTGGTCATTGTGGTTCTCTTTCAGCCTGTTTAACGCATCGAACACGCAAAAACCCCGAATTTCAATCGCTGTGTTTAATTTGGTTGCCAATTGTTTTTAGTTTGATACACCAAAATCAGCCCAACCTATTCAAGGACCCTAAAAATGGCCGAAAAAAACCATTTCAACTGGCAAGATCCGTTTTTACTGGACGCACAGCTAAGCGATGAAACCCGTATGATCCGCGATGCCGCTGCGGCTTATGCGGCTGATAAACTGGCCCCTCGGGTTCAGCAGGCTTACCGCGATGAGGTCACGGACCCCGCGATTTTTGCTGAAATGGGTGCCCAAGGGTTGTTGGGGGTGACGGTTCCCGAAGAATACGGCGGGGTTGGGGCCAGTTATGTTGATTATGGTGTTGTGGCCCGGGAAATTGAGCGCATTGACAGCGGTTATCGCTCCATGATGTCGGTGCAGTCATCTTTGGTGATCTATCCGATTTTTGCCTATGGTTCCGAAGAACAACGGCAGAAATATTTGCCCAAACTGGTTTCGGGCGACTATATCGGTTGTTTTGGTTTGACCGAACCCGATGCGGGGTCTGACCCTAATGGCATGAAAACCACGGCCAAAGCGGTGCAGGGCGGGTATTTGCTGAACGGCACAAAAATGTGGATTTCCAATTCACCACTGGCGGATGTTTTTGTGGTCTGGGCTAAATCCGATGCCCATGAGGGCAAAATCCGTGGATTTGTGCTGGAAAAGGGCACAAAAGGCCTGTCTGCGCCGAAAATTGAGGGCAAACTTTCCTTGCGCGCCTCCACCACGGGCGAAATCGTGATGGAGGATGTTGAGCTGCCCGAGGATGCGTTGTTGCCCAATACCTCAGGCCTTTCGGGGCCGTTTGGCTGCCTTAATCGTGCGCGTTACGGTATTGCGTGGGGGGTGATGGGGGCCGCCGAAAGCTGTTGGCACGCGGCGCGGCAATACGGGCTTGATCGTGTGCAATTCGGTCGCCCATTGGCGCAAACCCAGCTTTTCCAGAAGAAACTGGCTGATATGCAAACCGAAATTACGCTGGGCCTTCAGGCCGCGTTGCGGGTTGGGCAGTTATTTGATGCGGGCCAGATGGCCCCGGAAATGATTTCCCTGATCAAACGTAATAATTGCGGCAAAGCGCTGGAAATCGCGCGCCATGCTCGTGATATGCACGGCGGCAATGGTATCTCTGACGAATATCCGGTGATGCGCCATATGATTAATCTTGAAACCGTGAATACCTATGAGGGCACTCATGATGTTCACGCCCTTATTCTGGGCCGCGCGCAAACCGGCCTTCAGGCGTTTTTCTAAATGGCCTGCATTCCGGCAGGGCGCATAAAACCGGCATTACCGCAAGGCGGCTCTGCGCGGCTTTATGTGGTTGTGTTATCCTTGATTGGCCATAAAAATAAGGCAAATCATGGGTAAGGTTGAAAAATTCAACCTGCTGGCCTGTGCCAAAAATGAGGGGCTCTCAATTCTTGAATGGGTTGCCCATCATCACACCGTCGGGTTTGACACGATCATGATCGCCACCAATGATTGCTCTGATGGCAGTGATTTGCTGGTGGCGGAAATGGCGGCAAACGGGTTTGTGCAGCATTATGAAAATGTGGTCCCCCCCGATAAATTTCC
>CAZSSS010000179.1:0-4466 GCA_964609255.1 uncultured Rhodobacterales bacterium | reverse complement strand
GTCTCAAGGTTGTGATTAAACACATCAGGCTGGGCTTTTACCACGATTTCAACGGCTTCTGGCCCGCATTTCAGGAAATCCGGGGTCAGAACCTCAATGGTTGTTTGAGGTGATTTGCGGCGAATGGCGCGGATTGTCTGGGCAATATGTTCTGCGCCACCATCATTTAGGTCGTCGCGGTCCACCGATGTGACAACCACATGGTTAAGCCCCAGTTTTTCAACTGCCACAGCCACCCTGCCCGGTTCAAACACATCCAGCGCATCGGGGCGTCCGGTGGCAATATTGCAAAATGAGCAGCCGCGTGTGCAGATGTCACCCATGATCATCATTGTGGCATGGCCCTGTGACCAGCATTCGCCGACATTTGGGCAGCCGGCCTCCTGACAAACGGTAACAAGGTTGTTTTCTTTCAGGATATTGCGGGTTTTTCTGTAACCCTCAGAATTTGGCGCTTTGACACGAATCCAGCTCGGTTTACGCAAAATGGGCGTATCGGGTTTATGCGCCTTTTCAGGATGACGTTGCGCCTTGTCGGAAAGATCACGCGTTTGGGGCATTTTGGTCTCCGGTTTGCTTTGGATAATACTAGTCGATGGATATGCTTATGTCTGCCAGAAATTGCGCATGCCAGCAATGCATTGCACGCACGGTTTGACTTATGCGATAATCGCCAAAAGTTAAGGGATAAACATGACCAAAATATCACCAACAGCACTGGCAATTCACAAAAGTTCTGAGCACCAGATCGGAAAATTGCAGGAATTCATGAAGCAAATCGTATTTGGTGGCAATGACGGTATTGTCACAACTTTTGCTATTGTGGCCGGGTTTGCCGGTGCCGGAATGGAGGGCACAGCCCAGATCGGCGGCATTGCGGTGCTGCTTTTTGGCATTGCAAATCTGCTGGCTGATGCAACGGCGATGGGGCTTGGTGAATTTCTGTCCGGGCGCTCTGAACGGGATGTATACAAAGCCACCCGCGACAAGGAATTGCATGAAATCAAGGTTAACCCAGCACTGGAACGCGCTGAAATGTATGAGATTTTGGAGAACAAAGGCGTTTCACAAGCAGATGCAGAACAGCTAACCGATGTGTTGGAACGCCATCCCGAATTTATGGCGGATTTTATGATGCAATATGAAATTGGCATGGCGGACCCAACGGGTGAAAACCCCGCCATGAACGGTTTGGCGACCTTTATTGCTTTTATCATTTTTGGCGCGGTGCCCTTGATCCCGTATTTTTTAATGGAGCCTTCCCAGCTCACATTCAACCTGTCGGTTGCTGCCACATTTTGGGCGCTGGTGGCGCTGGGATTATTGCGTTGGAAAGTCACCAATGAAACCATGCTGCGCTGCGTTGGAGAAACCGTTTTGGTTGGTGGAATTTGCGCCATCGTTGCCTTTGGCGTTGGTCTTGCGTTTCGCTAATGATTTGAAAACCCTAATATATTAGCCGTTTTCCATTAACCCGCGCCAGCCGTGTCGGCATATTTTTGGGCAGGTCTTTGCGGCGCAAAGGCCGGGCCGGATTTTGGGGCAGCAAGGCTAACAGCTCCAAAACGATCTTTTCAATTCCGCTGTTTTCAGTATCGCTGTTATCATTGATCAGGTTGTTTTTTTCAAACGGGTCAGATCGGTGGTCATACAGCTCCATAAAGCCGCTATCATATTGAATTAGCCTGTATTTTTCGGTGCGCACACTTGCGGCCATATGGCTTTCATGGGGCGGCTTTTCCTCATATCTTTCCCACATGGATACGGCATAGCCACGCCCGATCTGGCCCTTTGTTATTGGCAGCAAATCTTGCGCATCATGGGGTGATGGAATGCCAAGAACATTAAGCAAAGTTGGGTAAATATCCAGCAGCGAAACGGGTTCGCTTACGCGGTTGGCCTGCCCGCCGGGGTCGCAGATCATCAACGGAACCCGCAACGCGCGTTCCCATAACGTAAATTTGTGAAAGGCCAGTTTCTCACCAAATTGCAACCCGTGATCGGACCAGAACACAATCAGTGTTGATTCAAAAAGCCCTGCCTTTTCAAGGGCGTCCAGAATTTCACCAATAATAAAGTCCGCATAAGCAATCGACGCTAGATAGCTGTGGACAAAGTCAAGATATTCGCCGGTTTCATGCAAAGTTCGGCCAATTTGACGATGGCACATTTTGCGTGCAGAAATCGATAACTTGTTGAATTCGCTCAAATTATTTGGATCAAATGCTTTGCCATGAAAGCTGGCTGGCACTTGAATGGGGTGCTGGATTTTATCAAAAAATTCCTGCCGAGCGATAAATGGCAGATGGGGGGAAAATGTGCCAAATGCCCAAAATTTGCCAACAGAATCAGGGGAAAACTGGGTTTTCATAAACGCCAGATTACGCTCATCTGATTGCGGCGCGGTGTCATTGGGGATCGGGCCAAAATCTGTCAACGGGCCAACGAGACCTTGTTTTGACGCATGGCTGATTTTTGAAAACTGGTCAACTTCGGTATGGAAATACTGATCCCAATCGGCCAAATCCAACCCGGACGGCCCCATATGAAATACTTTGCCCGCGCCAATGGTTTCCCATCCGGCATTCTTTGCCTGCCCGATCAACGAATGTTGCTGGCCCGCCGGAAAATAATTTCCCCAGCTTTGTTGATTGGAATAAAGCCCTGTTTGCCACGGTGCTTTGCCAAACAAGGTTGAGCTGCGCGACGGCGAACAAGCAGGCGCGGCGGCAAACGCGTTTTCAAACACGGTTGAATGGTTGGCAAGGCGGGTTAAATTGGGCGTAACGGCCTGGCTATGACCCCCCAGAGGCTCAATCCAGTCGTTAAGATCCTCAATCGAGAGCAGCAGGATGTTTTTGATTTTTTTGTCCGGTGACATAAGGGATTTATGGCGCAGGTTGATGGTTTGGTCCAGCGTTTTTCGCAGCGTTTCGACGCCGTTTTGTGATGCCCTGCGGTTTTACAGCACAAAATGCTGGTTAACAAAAAAACCTTTGCCACAAAACTTTGAACCCCCTAGGCTGCCGAGCGGGTTCAATTTTTGTGCCTTGTTTAATATGAGAGAATTAAAATGGCACTGAATTTAGAAAAAGAATTGAAGAACGCCTTAAAAAGGCTGGATGCTCTTGAAAAACGCGTTGTTAAACTGGAACGCAAGCATGAAACTGCTCAGCAATTTTTTACGCGGCAAATTGACGAGGCAAAAAAGAAAGCTTCCGTTGCTGTTTTGCTGGCGAAACGTGATGCGCTTTTTGAAATGCGACGGGAATTGCAGAAAAAGGCGGAAGAGACCGCATTGCTCGCCAAACGGGATGCTCTTTTTGAAATGCGGCGGGAATTGAAAAAGAACAAATAGGGCGGGATTGCGCCGCATAAATTTGCCTAAACCCTTGTTTTGCTACATATGAATAACCCGCCCATAGGCATCCAGCACGCTTTCGTGCATCATTTCGCTTAACGTCGGATGCGGGAAAACCGTGTTTATCAGGTCTTCCTCGGTGGTTTCCAGCTGGCGGCCAATGACATAGCCCTGAATAAGCTCGGTCACCTCAGCGCCGATCATATGCGCGCCCAGCAATTCGCCGGTTTTGGCATCGAAGACGGTTTTGACAAAACCCTCAGCCTCACCCAAAGCGATGGCTTTGCCGTTGCCCATGAACGGAAAGCGTCCGACTTTGATGTCATATCCCAGCTCAACGGCTTTGGCCTCGGTATAGCCGACGGAGGCAACTTGCGGGTGGCAATAGGTGCAGCCCGCGATGCTTTCGGGTTTGACCGCGTGGACCTTCAGGCCTTTGATTTTCTCGGCCACCATCACGCCCTCATGCGATGCTTTATGGGCCAGCCACGGCGCGCCGGCGATGTCCCCAATGGCATAAAGGCCGGGAATTTTGGTTTCACAATATTGATCGGTCACAATATGAGTGCGGTCAATTTCCACGCCCAAGGCCTCCAGCCCAAGGCCCTCAACATTGCCAATAATCCCCACAGCCGAAATCACTGTATCAAAGGTCTCGGTGATGGTTTTGCCATCCGTTTCAATATGAGCCGTCACCTTGCCCTTGCTGCGATCCAGCTTTTTGACCATGGCTTTTTCCATGATCTTCATGCCTTGTTTAACAAATTGCTTTTTGGCAAACGCAGATATTTCTGCGTCTTCAACAGGCAACACGCGGTCCATGACCTCCACCACGGTGGTATCTGCGCCAAGCGTGTTATAAAAACTGGCGAATTCGATGCCAATCGCCCCCGACCCGATCACCAACAGTTTTTTGGGCATCCGCACGGGGTCAAGCGCGTGTTTATAGGTCCAGACCAGATCACCGTCAGCCTCCAGCCCCGGTAATTCGCGCGCCCGTGCGCCGGTGGCGATGATGATGTTTTTGGCGGTCAATGTATCGCCATTCACAGCGACTTTGCCAATGGCAGGAATGGAGGCCTCGCCCATGATCACCGTAACTTTG
>CAZSSS010000178.1:0-4488 GCA_964609255.1 uncultured Rhodobacterales bacterium | reverse complement strand
AGAATTTTGCCTTGCCGCAGCGCGCGTTCAGCGGCGATACGGATCAATTTGTCAGCCATATCGCGAATACGTTGTTTGAGCGCCGCCTTTTTGGCCTGCCACGCGCCGCCGCCCAATTTGTCGAGCATGCCCTCATCATGGCCATAACGGCTGAGCAGTTCGATATTTTCAACAGGCAGGAACAGCCGCGTATTCCCAGCATATTCCAGCGCAATACACTCATGCGGGGCGCCAGCAGCGGTAATGGTTTCAAGGCCCTTGTATCGACCAATGCCATGGTCAATATGCACAATCAAATCACCGGGGGTCAGGGATTGGGCTTCGGTCAGGAAATTCTCAGCTTTGCGGCGTTTGCGGGTTGGCCGGATCAGACGATCCCCCAGAATATCCTGTTCAGAAATCACTGTTAGACTGTCTGTGGTAAAGCCGGCCTCCAACCCCCAGATGGCGAGGCTAAGACTGCCCTTAGGCCGGTCCGCAAATGTTTCGATTGCCTTATGGCCCGCAACATCACTGTCATCAAGAAGCGAGGCAAAACGTTCGCGCGCGCCGAGCGAATTACTGGTAAGAATCACATGTGACGATTGCCGCATCACGGCGATATGATCAGCCAAAGCCCCAAACAGGCTGATATTTTCCTGCTGGCGTTCGGGCGCAAAATTACGGCCAACACGGCCACCTGCATCCAGCACCCCGGGGCCGCTTGGTTGCGGTAACGGTGAAAATTGGCCAATATTACGGCCCTGCAGGGCATGGTCAAATCCGTCAGCATCCAGATATAACAGGTCGGGCGGCACGGGTTTATAAACCGATGTCATCAGGGTTTTGCTGTCCATCGCCTCAAGGCGGGTTTGATATTGTTCCGTGATTGTTTGCCATCGTGCATCACACATTGCTGAAATCTGGTCCGTCAAAACCACGGGTGCTTGTGGCAGATAATCAAACAGCGTTTCCATTTTTTCATAAAAATAGGGCAGCCAATGCTCCATACCTTGTTGTTTGCGTCCCGCAGAAACCGACCCATAAAGCGCATCATCGCGCCCAGCCGCGCCAAAAGCCTGACGGTAATTGCTGCGAAACCGCTGAATTGAGGCTTCGTCAAGCATCACCTCGGACACCGGCGCAAGTTCAACCCGGCTGACCTTTTCGATGGTGCGTTGGGTGACAGGGTCAAACCGGCGGGCCGCATCCAGCACATCTCCGAATAAATCAAGGCGCACCGGCCCGCCATCGCCGGGCGGGAAAATATCGATCAGCCCGCCCCGCACCGCATAATCACCGGGTTCGGTAACGGTGGGTGCCCGGCTGAACCCGGCGCGTTCCAAATAGGCAAAAAGCAAATCGGTGTTAATTTGCTGGCCGACATTAGCCACAAAAGCGGCCTGCGCCACCACCGCGCGCGTCGGAACCCGCTGCATCGCGGCATTCAATGTGGTCAGCAAAACCGAACGTGTTTCAAACCCGTCAACCAGCATGGCCAGCGTCGCCATACGCTGCGCTGAAATATCAGCGTTTGGCGAAATCCGGTCATAGGCAAGGCAATCCCATGCGGGAAAGGCAAAAACCGGCAGATCCGGCGCGAAAAACCGCAAGGCTTCGCGCATGTCGGCAAGCTGACGATCATCACGCAGGACACATAGAACCATCCCGTCAGCGCGCGTCGCATGCTGCGCCAGCAGAAGGGCATCAAAGCCGGACGGCGCGCCACCGATGCGGGTGGTTCCAATCGCAAGAGGTTTATTCATCATGCGCAGCCCCTATCCGATGGCAGATCAAACGGCAAGCTCACCCGGTGAAAATCAGCCTAGCGGATATAAGGTAATGCACCACCCCGGATGCTGTGGCGATAATAATCGCAAACATGCCAATAACCTGATTCCACAACCGGCGGCGATACAATATTTTGCGCAAATCTTTCGCAACCGGTTGATGAGTTCTCAAAAAATATGCCAAGCGCACTGAAAAAATATTCGGGATCAATAACGGCAATAACAACACAAACAACGCTTGAAAAAACTCAACATTGAAATAAAGCGCGGCAGTGCCGATTGCCGCTATGAAAAAAGAAACAAACCCGATAATAATATGGCCCGCTTTATCAAAATAATACACAATACGCTGCGCATTGATATAGGCAAGGCTTTCACATTGCTCAGCAAATATGCCGCCTTTGCGTTCAGCGTTTATGATGGCATCATAGGGCACACCCAATGTCCAATGCGCGGTCATTGACCAGCTGACAACAACCAGAACCCAATACCAAATGCTCCAAAAGCTGGTCATGTCAATAAGGTCGTAATTAAGCAAAGGATTCTCCAGCGTTGAACGCGTAATTTAGGCGTTATCCTACAGAATTCAACCAACAATACAGTGATTTTACTTGAGGAAATTCACCATTGGGGCATATATACGCTTATTGATGTAAAGGAAGTAAATATGCCACTGATTTCTGCGCCATTTCCGCTGGCCCGCGCGCGCCGATTGCGCCGCTTTGATTGGCTGCGCGATATGGTTGGCGAAAACTCGGTCACGCTTGATGATCTGATATGGCCGATTTTCATTCGTGAGGGCAACGGTATCGTTGAACCTGTCGCGGCAATGCCCGGTGTTAATCGCCTGTCGGTCGACGAGGCTGTCAAAGCGGCCAATCAGGCAGCGGCCTATGGCATTCCGTGCATCGCATTGTTCCCCTATACCGAAGCCAAAGACAAAAATCCGGAATGCTCTGAGGCGTTTAACCCCGATAATCTGGTCAACCGCGCCACCCGCGCCATCAAAGCCGCAGTGCCCAATATCGGCATAATGCTGGATGTCGCGCTGGACCCGTATAATTCTGATGGCCATGACGGGTTTGTGCGCGACGGAATAATCGTTAATGACGAAACATTGCTGGCCTTGGAAAAGCAAGCGCTGGTGCAGGCCAATTCCGGCGCAGATATCCTTGGCCCCTCTGACATGATGGATGGCCGGATCGGCATTATCCGTCAAGCGCTTGAGGCCAACGATTTCACCGATGTGGCGATCATGGCCTATTCCGCCAAATTTGCCAGTGCATTTTACGGGCCTTTTCGCGATGCGGTTGGGGCATCTGGCGCGTTGAAAGGCGACAAAAAAACCTATCAAATTGACCCGCGCAATGCCAACGAGGCCCTGCGCAACGTCGCTCAGGACATTTCCGAGGGCGCGGATATGGTCATGGTCAAACCCGGCCTGCCCTATCTTGATATTTGCCAACGGGTGAAATCTGAATTCGGCATGCCGACTTTTGCCTATCAGGTTTCGGGTGAATACGCGATGATCATGGCGGCCGGGCAAAACGGCTGGATCGATCAGGACAAAGCCATGATGGAATCCCTGCTGGCCTTCAAACGGGCCGGTTGCGACGGGGTTTTAACCTATTTTGCCCCCAAAATTGCGCAAATCTTGGCTGAGACCTAATCAGCCAAGGCACTTATCGCTGAACAAATGCAAATACCGGCTGCGCATCTGCACCTTTGTTAAGCAGTTTCACGCCTATATTCTGTGGTATGCTGGCAACATCAGAGAACATATGGTATGAATGCCGCGTCCAGCGCAAGACTGGGAATCAGGTATCAGGAGCAGCATAATGAAAACTTTCACCCGTCGTCGTTTTATCACAACCACCGCTGTTATTGGCGGCGCAGCCCTTGCAGGATGCTCAAATAACGGTCAATTCACCGGCACCGCAGCGCAGATTGACGGCCATGTTTCAGCATCACTTAACGAAATGTATTCAACATTTTCCGGGTCGCGCGAATTTGCGCAAAACGCTGTGGCGATGCTTGTTATTCCAAATATCACCAAGGCTGGCCTGCTTTTGGCAGGTTCTTACGGCGAAGGTGCCTTGTTAATTGGCGGCGCTACGGTTGATTACTTTTCCTTTGCCTCCGCCTCGTTTGGTCTTCAGATCGGCGCGCAGCAATCCACACAGGTTTTGTTTTTCCTCACCAGCGAGGCGCTGCGCGATTTCCGCGTTAGCGATGGTTTTCAGGTCGGCCTGAATGCCGAATTTGTGGCGCAGAATGACGCGGCCAATTTTGGCATTTCGTCCACAACCTCCAATAAACCGATTTTGGGCATTGTTTTTGGCCAACAAGGTTTGATCGCTGGCGCAAGCTTGGAAGGCGCCAAATATTCCCGACTTGTTCGCTAAGCCAAAGCCGAGCGAAGCGAGGCCATGACCCAAGGTTCATCGCTTTATTGCGCCAGCAATAATGCTGTGAACGAGGGTGTTTTGCTGTTGTTATCCGTCCAGTTTCCGCAACCGGCGGATAAGGCTTGAGGTATCCCAGCGCTGGCCACCCATGTTTTGCACGTCTTTATAATACTGGTCGATCATGGCCGTGCCGGGCAGGCTGGCACCGTTGCCATTTGCTTCTGCCAAACAGATCCCCAGGTCTTTTCGCATCCAGTCCACCGCAAAACCGAAATCAAATTCATCAGCGATCATGGTCTTATAGCGGTTTT
>CAZSSS010000177.1:0-4491 GCA_964609255.1 uncultured Rhodobacterales bacterium | reverse complement strand
CCGTGCCGTCCAGCACCTGCCGCCCGTCCGACGTGGTGTAATACATGCCATCAGCCGCCACAAACATACGCGGGTTTTTCTTAAATTGGCGGTTAGCCGTAAATGGCATCCAGAATGCGCGTAAATCATTTGGGCTGACAG
This sequence comes from uncultured Rhodobacterales bacterium, assembly GCA_964609255.1. Taxonomy (GTDB): domain Bacteria; phylum Pseudomonadota; class Alphaproteobacteria; order Rhodobacterales; family Rhodobacteraceae; genus UBA3077. Next base: position 4,350 of record CAZSSS010000177.1, on the reverse strand, counting down.
TATTTGAATTCGACATCATCACGCCTTGTGCAAAAGTTATTGACTGTTTGGTCAATTTTTAGGCTATCATGGTAATATGAGTAGTCAACTGATACTTGGTCAATTAAACAAGGATCAGCCAATTTTCAGGCCGGGGACAATATGAACCAGCAAGACAAAACCATTACCAAAGCTGGGACAGCACAGGCCAGTAAAAAGATCACTCGAATCCAGAAAGAAAAAACCGAAAAAATTCTGGATGCGGCGTTGGAGATTTTTTCAAAATTCGGCTATCGCGGGGCAACGCTGGACCAGATCGCGGATCAGGCGGGCATGTCCAAACCCAACTTGCTTTACTATTTCAGCGGCAAAGAAGCGCTCCACCGGCAGTTATTGGCGCAGCTTATGGTCAAATGGCTGGAACCACTGGAAAAGATCACAGCAGACGGTGACCCGATTGAGGAAATCTGTGATTACGTATGCCGGAAACTGGAATTGGCACGGGATTTCCCGCGCGAAAGCCGATTGTTTGCGAATGAGATCATTCAAGGTGCGCCGCGTATTACCAGCAGCCTGAACGGCCCCCTCAAAGAACTGGTTGACGAAAAAGCCTTGCTGATTTCCCGCTGGTCACAATCCGGGTTGATTGCAAAAGTTGATCCGTATCATTTGATATTTTCCATATGGTCAACAACCCAGCATTACGCCGATTTTGATACCCAAATCAAAGCCGTCATAGACCAGAAATATGACACACGTTTTGAAACCGCCGCCAAGTATCTTAGCACCTTGTTTCGCAACGGGTTACGGCCCTAGGTTAATCTTTTAGCAGCAAAATCAGCGCCAATACGATCAACCCCATGCCAATTAATATTGCGGCATCTGGCCACCCATGACCAAGCAAACCTTCCCATATCACCACAAAGGCAGGCACCAGATATGTGTATGCCATCACCTTGGCACTGGGCAGGCGCAGCGTTGAGAATTGCAGCAAAAAGAAGGTAATAGCGCTGGCAAATATCACAAGATACGCCAGAACAACCCATAATATCAGCGGTAATGACAGCCAGTCGGTCTGAATAATATCGGATGCTGAATATGCCAAAAGCAACAGAAATCCGGCCAGCAACATACCCATTGTAAACACCAAAGGCGATTCGCCTCGGTTTAGTTTTCTGGACATCGGCGTTAACGCGGCATGGCTGATGCAGCCAAGAAAAAACAGGAATTCCCCATGGCCGATATCAAATTCTAGCAATGCGGAAATATCAGCACGAAAGATAACCCAAAGCGCGCCGAACCCGCCAATAAGCAATGCCACGCCCATGCGAAGGGTGGTGATCTGGCGCAATAATATCCACCCGAAACCGGCGGACATAAAAGGGGTCAGGGTAAACACAGCCGCCGTTGCCAATGGGTCAGCGGTGATTAACCCCTTGAACATAAATACAAAATATATTGCAAATAACCCGCCAATGACAAAATAGCGCCAAGGTGCGGTCAAATCCTCGCGTTTTATTCCCGGGCCAATGGCAACAATCGCGCCTATTAACACACCGGCCAGTAAAAACCGCAATGTCATCAATGCGCCGGAATCAACCAGCCGTGCAGCAAACCCGCCCAATGAAAATGACCCCGAAACCAGCGCTGCAAAAAGCAGCATTGCGGCATGGCCCTGCATTTGTGCCGGGCGAAGCATTTTCAGACCCGGCTAGGATTGTTTGGATGCATCTGCCAATTGGCGTATTCTGCGGGAACTTTGTCGCCGGTGCGCGTATCCGTTGCACCAGCGGGCAAAGCCTCCATTGAAATGCAATCGTCAACAGGGCAAACCAGAACACACAGATTACACGCCACGCATTCATCGTTTTGCACCTCAAATACGCGATCATCCGACATGGTAATTGCCTGGTGAGAGGTATCCTCACAGGCGGCAAAACACCGGCCACAGCTAATGCATTTGTCTTGGTCGATCTTGGCTTTGGCGATGTAATTCAGGTTCAGGTCTTGCCAGTCTTTGCAGTTGGGCACAGCGCGGCCCACAAGGCTGGCAATGCTTTTATGGCCTTGCTCGTCCATCCATTCCGACAGGCCCGAGACCATCTCCTCCACCACCTTAAAACCATAAGTCATGGCGGCCGTGCACACCTGAACATTGCCAGCGCCAAGCGCAATAAATTCGGCCGCATCGCGCCAGTTGCTGACCCCGCCAATGCCTGAGATCGGCAAATCAGCGGTTTCTGTATTGCGGGCAATTTCGGCAACCATATTCAATGCAATCGGCTTTACCGCGGGGCCACAATAACCGCCATGCGCGCCTTTTCCGTCAATAGTAGGTTCGGGTGCAAACAGGTTCAAATCAACGGAAGTGATTGAATTTATGGTGTTAATCAAGCTGACAGCATCCGCGCCACCACGCATCGCTGCGGCGGCGGGCATACGAATGTCGGTGATATTTGGTGTTAGCTTAACAATCACCGGCATATTGGTATTTTGCTTGCACCAGCGGGTCACCATCTCAATATATTCGGGCACCTGCCCCACTGCCGACCCCATGCCGCGTTCGGCCATGCCATGCGGGCAGCCGAAATTCAGCTCTATGCCATCTGCACCGGTTTCCTCAACAACGGGCAGGATGGTTTTCCAGGCGTTTTCTTCGCAAGGGACCATCAACGATACCACCACAGCGCGGTCGGGATAATCCATTTTGACCGATTTGATTTCCTGAAGATTGACCTGCAACGGGCGGTCTGTGATCAGTTCAATATTGTTCAGCCCGACCAAGCGCCGGTCAGCCCCAAAAATCGCACCGTATCGCGGACCATTGACATTAACGATCGGCGGGCCATCTTCGCCCAGTGTTTTCCACACAACGCCCCCCCAGCCTGCCTTAAACGCGCGGCGCACGTTGTATTCTTTGTCTGTGGGCGGGGCTGAGGCCAGCCAGAACGGGTTGGGGGATTTGATCCCGACAAAATTGCTGCTTAAATCAGCCATATTATGCTCCTCCGTTCAGGAATGCGTGAATATCCATTGCTGCATCGCGCCCCTCGGCCACCGCAGTTACGGTCAGGTCATCCCCCCCCGAGGCACAATCCCCCCCCGCCCAAATACCCTTAAGCGAGGTCGCGCCGTTGTCATTAACACTGATTTTCCCGCGCAAAATTTCCAACCCATCGGGCGCGCCAATCAAGGTTTGGCCGATGGCCTTGAACACTTGATCAGCGTGCAGGGTAAAGCGTTCCGGGGTGGTTGTCAGCCTGCCGTCAATGTCAGCGGTCAACGCAAATTCTATGCTGTCATCCCCAACCGAAACCGGCTGCGCGTTGAAAATAAGATGCACCGCTTTGCTGGTTGCAAGGTCTTGCTCATACTGGCTTGCGCTCATCGCGTCTTTGCCGCGTCGATACAGCATTGAAACCGATTGCGCGCCCAGCAATTTTGCCTGCACAGCAGCATCAATTGCGGTCATGCCACCGCCAATCACCACCACATGGCGGCCAATTGGCATCGTTGACAGGTCTTTTATCTGGCGTAATTCTTCAATGAAATCAACGGCATCTGAGACAAACGGCTGGTCTTCGCCCGGAATCCCCAATGCATTAACCCCCGCCAACCCAATGGCCAGAAAAACCGCATCAAACTGTAATTGCAGGGTTTCAACATTTATTTCAACGCCAAGTTTCTGGCCGTGTTTCACGGTAATACCGCCAATTGAAAGCAGCCAGTCAACCTCCTGCTGGGCGAAATTATCAACCGTTTTATAGGAGGCGATGCCATATTCATTCAGCCCGCCAGATTTGTGGTGCGCGTCAAAAATTGTCACCGAATGGCCAAGCGAGGCCAGCCGATGCGCCGCAGACAACCCCGCCGGACCCGCGCCAACAACCGCGATACTTTTGCCGGTTTCTGCTGCACGTTCAAACGGTTGCACGTTTTTTGACATCATCGCATCGGTGGCAAAACGCTGTAATCGGCCAATTTCGACAGGCTTTCCCTCAGCGGTTTCGCGAACACAAACTTCTTCGCACAGGGTTTCGGTCGGGCAAACCCGCGCGCACATGCCCCCCAGAATATTCTGGGCAAAAATTGTCTCGGCGGCCGAACCAATGGCCCCCGTTGAAATTTCACGAATGAATTGCGGAATATCAATAGCGGTCGGGCACGCTGTCTGGCAAGGCGCGTCATGGCAAAAATAGCATCGATCCGCAGCCACGGCTGCCTCATGCGCATCAAAGGGTGCATGTAAATCTGCAAAATTCTGAGCATACTCAGCGGCGGTCATCCGCCCTGCCGCCATGCCAGAATTTTGCAGATTTACATGCACCCTATGATGCGCATGAGGCAGCCGTGGCTGCGGATCGATGCTAT
>CAZSSS010000176.1:0-4556 GCA_964609255.1 uncultured Rhodobacterales bacterium | reverse complement strand
TGCCTGACTTTGTGAAACTGGCTGAGGCCTTTGGCGCCAAAGGTATCCGCGTTAGCGACCCAAATGATCTGGACGCAGCGATTCAGGAAATGATCGATTATGACGGGCCTGTTATTATGGATTGCATGGTTGAAAAACATGAAAACTGTTTCCCGATGATCCCCAGCGGCAAAGCCCATAATGAAATGTTAATGGGTGATGACAGCGTTGAGGGTGCCATTGATGACAGCGGATCGGTGATGGTCTAATCACATGAAACCGCTGGTTTATTTCAGTTATAGCATGACCAAATGCGGGTCTACGCTGGCTTTTCATCTGGCGCATACCGCGCTGGAACTGGCGGGGTATCCACAGCCTCGTTTTGATCTTGACGCAATCGATACGGGCCGCAAAATCAATTTTGTGCAGAATGTCAGCGACGCGCAGGCTGATGAAATGTGTGAACTGGTTGAAAAACTGGGCTATCCGATTGTTCTGAAATCCCATAACAGGCCCAATCCGGCGGTTGTTAAAATGATGCAAAACGGCACGGCATTGGCGCATGCGGCATACCGTGATCCGCGCGATATGGCGCTGTCGATGGTTGATCATGGCAAAAAAGCCCGCGCCAAGGGCCATACACCATTTTCGGAATTTCTGACAATTGACGACACCATTCCCGGCATTCGCAATCAATGCGATAGCCTGACCGCATGGCTGCGCCTTCCCAACACCATGCCGCTTTATTTTGAAGATATCGCCTTTGATACCATTGAAACCGCGCATCGTATTCTGGCGCAACTGGGTATAATCGGTGACCCCGAACAAATCGCGCATGCGGTTTTAACCAACAGATTCACCCAGTTGAACACGGGCCGCAGCAACCGGCATTTATCCGAAATGGACCCGGAAAGCTCTGACAAGATTGCGCATGAATTTGCACCGCTTCTTGACAAGTTTATTGTCAATCGTGCCCTGTTGCCCGAAGATGGCAGCATTGTTCTGCCCCCGCCGCATCAGCTTCGAATTACTGCCAGCGAATAAAAAGGAAACATGTCATGAATGCCTTGCGTATCAAAAAAGGGACCAGCCGCAAAAGCGCCTATGACCTTAAAAACCCGCTTGATGAATCCCTTGAGACCCACACATTGGCGATTCTGGTTGATAACGAGGCAGGTGTTCTGGCCCGCGTCATTGGCCTGTTTTCCGGGCGGGGTTATAATATTGACAGCCTGACGGTTGCCGAAATTGACGCTGAGGGCCACAAATCGCGCATTACCATCGTCACCACCGGCACCCCGGCGGTGATCGAACAAATCAAAGCCCAGCTTGGCCTGATTATTCCGGTTTATGAGGTCAATGATCTGACCGTCGAAGGCCCCTCGGTTGAACGCGAAATGGCCTTGCTCAAGGTTTCGGGCAGCGGCGATAAACGGGTAGAAGCAGTGCGGCTGGCGGATATTTTTCGCGTAAATGTGGTGGATAGCACCCTGACCAGCTTTGTGTTTGAAATCACCGGAACACCTGAAAAAATTGATGCATTCACCGAATTAATGCGCCCGCTTGGCCTTGTTGATATCGCCCGCACCGGCGTTGCCGCCATGGCGCGGGGTGTCTGAAAAAAAGGGGGGATGGCTGAACCATCCCCCTAGTCTCGCATTTCAGGCTCATCGTTAACCGCTCGGTTTATTGCCTGCGGCCTGAATGCAAGGAAGCGCTAAGCAGAATAGCACTCCCCCCTGTCTGCAATCAGCTACACCCAGAGGTTCCCCCACAGGTGTTGCATTTCATGCAGGTTCCGTTGCGCACCAAAGTAAAGTTGCCGCATTCGCCACAAGGGTCCCCCTCATAGCCTTGCATCTTTGCTTTGGCACGGTTGTCCATCACCGCAATTGTTGCGGTTTCGGTTGTTGTTGTTACTTCAAGGTCGGTTGTTAACCCGCTGAGCCCTTGGGGTAATCTGCTGCGCAAATATCCGGTTGAAGATAATTGCTTGATCATTTCCAATGAACTTGCGGCAGTGTCCGAGGGTTCTCCAACATTGGCTTTGCCCTCCTCTTCGCCGCGCCCCAAACTGTCAAAGCTTTCGCCCTCGGGTTTGATATGGGCCAAATCGGTGCGATCAAGGTAAGAAATCGCCAATTCGCGGAAAATATAATCAATAATCGAGGTGGCAGACTTAATGCTATCATTGCCCTGCACCATGCCGGCTGGCTCAAACCTTGTGAAGGTGAAGGAGTCAACAAACTGGTCTAGCGGCACCCCGTATTGCAGGCCCACCGAAATGGCGATGGCAAAGTTGTTCATCATCGCCCGAAAGCCCGAGCCTTCTTTATGCAAATCAATAAATATCTCACCCAAAGTGCCGTCTTTATATTCGCCCGTGCGCAGGTAAACCTTATGCCCGCCAACAACCGCCTTTTGGGTATAGCCCTTCCGGCGCTGCGGTAGTTTTTCACGGCCCCGCGCCACTTCACGCACCACGATTTTCTCAACAATTTTTTCCGCCAGAACAACGGCTTTGTCCGATCCTTGCGCGTTTTCAAGCGCGTCTTCCAGATCCTCGTCATCAATCAATGCTGATGATAACGGCTGGCTAAGCTTGGAGCCGTCACGATAAAGCGCATTTGCCTTGATCCCCAACGCCCAACTGCTTTCATAAGCCGATTTGCAATCCTCGATGGTTGCATCATTGGGCATATTGATGGTTTTGCTGATCGCGCCCGAGATAAAGCTTTGCGCTGCTGCCATGATTTTAATGTGGCTATCAACCGATAAATACCGCTTGCCGGTTTTGCCGCAAACATTGGCGCAATCAAACACGCTATAGTGTTTTTTCTTGAGAAACGGCGCGCCTTCCAATGTCATGGTGCCAATGGCGTGCAGGTTTGCCGCCTCAATCTGTTCTTTGCTAAAGCCCAGATGTTTAAGCAAATCAAAGCTGGGATCGTTCAACTTTTCGTCGGGAATACCCAGCGTGCCTGTGCAGAAATCCGCGCCAAGCGTCCATTGGTTAAACACAAACCGAATATCAAACGCTGAGGCAAGCGCCGCCTCGATCTTGGCCAGCTCGGCCTCACCAAAGCCATGGCCAAGCAGGCTGGTGGTGTTGATGCCCGGCGCATTGCCAAGGCTGCCATGACCAACCGCATAAGCGATGATTTCCTCAACCTGCGCAGAGGAATAGCCCAGATTGGCCAGTGCAGCCGGCACCGAACGGTTGATAATTTTGAAATACCCGCCACCCGCAAGCTTTTTGAATTTGACCAGCGCAAAATCAGGTTCGATGCCGGTTGTGTCACAATCCATTACCAAACCAATGGTGCCTGTGGGCGCAATCACCGAAACCTGCGCGTTTCTAAACCCGTGCTTTTCGCCAAAACTCAACGCGTCGTCCCATGCTTTATGCGCCAGATTAATCAATGACCCGTCGGGGCAATTATCATGGTCCAGCGGCACGGGCGGCACGGCCAGCCCTTCATAACCCGAGGTCTCGCCATAAGCGGCCCGTTTATGGTTGCGCATTACGCGCAGCATATGGTCAGCATTTTTGGCATAGCCGGGGAATGGCCCCAATTCTGCGGCCATCTCGGCTGAGGTTTTATAGGAAACACCTGTCATAATCGCGGTTAATGCGCCGGTCAGCGCCCTGCCCTCATCGCTGTCATAACCAAAACCAAGGTTCATCAGCAACCCGCCGATATTGGCATAGCCAAGCCCAAGCGTGCGGAATTTATATGACCGCGTGGCGATATCAGGGCTGGGGAATTGCGCCATCAATACCGAGATTTCCAGCGTCACCGTCCATAATTTGGTGGCATGAATATAGGATTTTGCGTCAAAAACCCCGTTTTTCAGGAAGGTCAGCAGGTTGATGCTGGCCAGATTGCAGGCGGTATCATCCAGAAACATATATTCAGAACAAGGGTTTGAGCCGCGTATCTCACCATCTTCGGGGCATGTGTGCCACGCATTGATGGTGTCATGATATTGAATTCCGGGGTCCGCGCTGGCCCATGCCGCGTGGCCCACATCATCCCACAAATCACGGGCTTTGATGGTTTTGGCAACGCCGCCATCGGTGCGGCGCAGCAATTCCCAATCAGCATCATCCTTGACCGCTTGCAAAAATGCGTCGGTCACCCGCACGGTGTTGTTGGAATTCTGCCCCGCCACGCTCAGATAGGCGTCGCTATCCCAATCGGTGTCATAGGTCGGAAATTCAATCGCGGTAAAGCCCTGCGCCGCATATTGCAGCACCCGCTTAACATAGGTCTCGGGGATCATAAATTTGCGGGCAGAACGAATAGCCGTTTTCAGGCCCGGATTTTTATTTGGGTCAAAAGCATCGTTTTCGGCCCCGTCCCATTCCCGGATCGCGCCAAATATCTCGTTTAGCTGCTGTTCATGGATTTTTGAGCCCGCAACCAGCGACGCAACCTTTTGTTCCTCGATGACTTTCCAGTTGATAAATTCCTCAACATCGGGGTGATCGACATCAACAATCACCATTTTTGCGGCGCGCCGCGTGGTGCCACCAGATTTGATAGCCCCCGCCGCACGGTCGCCGATTTTCA
>CAZSSS010000175.1:0-4558 GCA_964609255.1 uncultured Rhodobacterales bacterium | reverse complement strand
GGCTGAGGCGGTGACATTGGCCAACCATTCCCGATATGGCCTTTCCGCCAGTATCTGGAGCGAATCCGTCAACCTGTCGCTGGAAGTTGCCGCGCAAATAGAGGCGGGGGTTGTCTGGGTAAACGGCACAAATATGCTGGACGCGGCCGTTGGTTTTGGTGGGCGAAAAGAAAGCGGATTTGGTCGCGAAGGTGGCCGAGAGGGCTGTTATGATTACCTGAAACCAAAGATATGGGCGGATGGCAAATTGCGCGCCGTCGCAGAACAACCCGAGCGTTCGGGGTTCAAGATGCAATCGGTGGACCGCACCGCAAAATTGTTTATCGCAGGCAAACAATCACGCCCTGACGGCAATTATTCAAAGCAGGTTTTATCCCCCAAAGGCCTGTCCGTCGGAGAGGTCGGGATAGGCAATCGCAAAGATATCCGCAACGCCGTAGAAGCGGCGCGCGCCGCCAAAGCCTGGGGGGCAAAAACCGCCTATAATCGCGCGCAAATCCTTTATTATATGGGCGAAAACCTGTCTGCACGGGCCGAAGAATTTGCCGCGCGCCTTGTTGATATGACAGGCATCACTGCGGCAAAAGCTAAAGTTGAGGTCGATATGTCGGTTGCGCGCTTGTTCAGCTATGGCGCATGGGCTGATAAATTTGAAGGCGTCATTCATATGCCGCCCCTGCGCGGTGTGGCCTTGGCCTTGCCAGAGGCCATGGGTGTTGTCGGGGTTTTATGTTCGGATGAGGCCCCCTTGCTGGGGTTTATCAGCGCAATTGCGCCGCTTTTGGCCACTGGAAACCGCGTGGTTGTGGTGCCAAGCGCGCTGCACTCGTTATCTGCTACGGATTTCTATGCGGTGGTTGAAACATCCGACCTGCCAGCGGGCGCGCTGAACATTGTCACCGGGGAAACCGCCGATTTGGCCAAAACCTTGGCCCAGCACAATGATGTTGACGCGGTTTGGGGGTTTGGAACCGCCGATTTATCCGCGCAAATTGAACGCGATTCAATTGGCAATCTGAAACGGACTTTTGTTGATTATGGCCGCGCCATAAACTGGCCAGACCCCGCCGCCGCTGAGGGAGAGCTGTTCTTGCGCCGCGCCACAGAGGTTAAAAACATCTGGATTCCTTACGGCGAATAATTTTGCGTTCGCAATTAGGGCTGCACAAGAATAATACGACCTCGATTCCAAATACCGGGGCCATGATGGTGGAATGCGCGGCATAACCCCTTAAAAAACGCCGTTTTTCAGGAAATCGATGGTGGCTTTGATCACCCGTTTATCCACGGTCATCAGGCTATGACTTACCGGAAAAGCGATGCGTCTTTTTATCGGGGCATGACCCCATGCACTGTCAACGCTGACTTTTCCGTCGTTATCGCCGTGAATTCCGGTGATGATGCCATATGCGGGCAGGGCGGCGGTGCCTGCGATGGCACCTATGCACAAACCTTCGTCGTCTTCGCCGGAATTTGGTTCAAGCTCCACCAAGGCGGGGCCTAGGGGTTCGCCAAATGTATTTGCGCGTTCTGCGATTTCACTGCCAAAATTGGGGGCGCCAAGCTGCACAATACGGCCGCGCCGTTCAGCAGGCAGGCGTTTTGCCAGCCGTTTGGCCAGAATGCCGCCCAAGGAATGACCAACAAAATAAAGCTCATCATCGCCATCGGGCACGGATAATTCGACGTGATCAACCAGTTTTTCGATGGGGGCGGATTTGGAAGGGTAATCCAGCAAGATGGGTTCAAAACCCACACGTTCCAACCGCCACGCCAGAACGCGCATGGAGGTTTTTGAGCGGCCAAGGCCATGTAAAAGAAGAACTTTTTTCATAAATTTTGTTCGAGCAAACTGGGTTGTTAAAAGGATATGCTACCAATGTGGCGGTTTTTGGTCAGTCGGTGCGCCGCCGGGCATGTTGTCAAATTCCTGCTCTGCGGCGCGTTTCATCAACAGCGACACGCGGCGCTGCAAAATGTCGATCTGGCTGGATTGTCCGGTGACAACGCTGTTCAGCTCCTCAATCATTGCCGATTGATGCGAGAGCAATTCTTCCAGTTTGTTCAGGCGTGCGGCTGTCATTGCTGCTCCGGAAAATAGATCGGTGGGTTCTCTGGTTTCCATACCGGAAATTTCTGCATGATGAAAGCAAATCGGTCCGAGTGCAGAAAATTATCCAGCCATGCACGTAAATGCGGCCAGTTTTGTGTGTCAAACCATGCGCGGTCAACATTGGCGAATTGACGGATAAATGTCACAATGGCCATATCCGTCAGCCCGTTTCTGGGGCCGGATAAATGCGGTTGACGCGCCAGAATATCATTAAGTTTGGCCAGAAACCTAGCACCGGTATTACGGTTTTTTTCGGCGGGTTCCTCGGTGTATCGGTTGGCATATTTGTATCGGTCCAGCGCTGTTTTAAATTGGCTGTCGCATTCAGTGATCAAGTCAAAATTGATATTATCCAGCCAGTTTTCCGGGTCATTTTTGGCCAGCGCCCAATTCATAATGTCACGGCTTTCATCAATGACGGTGTTATTGACCAAAAGAACCGGCACCGTCGCCTTGGCTGAGCGTGCGACAAGGTCAACGGGCTTTTCGCGCAATAATATCTCTCGTAATTCAACGGTTTGGCGCGCACTGGAAAGGGCAAGGCGGGCGCGCATGGCAAAGGGGCAACGCCGGAATGTGTATAAAATTGGCAAAGTCATGGGGGAAATTAACCCAACCTAAAGCATTTGTAAAAGCATGGATTCTGCTGTGGATAACGTTGGGTGAATATCGGGCCATAAGTTGCGTTCATGATTAAGCTCCGGGAAAATCGCCAGTAATTCATTGCGGGTTTTGCTGTTAAATCCGTCAAGATCCGCACAATTCGGGTTGAAACTTTCGCTTAACATGCCTTCTGAATCTATAATTTGGTGCTGGTCAAACATCAGGTGAAAATATTGAACCCACGGCGTTGGCGCGCCAATGATTGTTGTGCCGTTCACCATGTCACGCGCATGGGCCAAAACTTTTTTCTGGCCAAAAATAACGTCGGAACGCCAGTCATCGATCAACATCCGGTGCAGCGGCGACACGATCAGATCGGCCCGGTTTTCAATGGCACTGCCCTTGAAACAAATCGGTGCGAACCGGCCCATCCCCGACACTGTTTGCGCGCCAATCCAGCGGATTTTCTGAAACCCGTTATCTTTTGTCCAGACATGGTCATCGATTTTCAGGTGTTGAATTGCCACATACCCCGATTTGGTTTTTATCCTTGTGCCACGTAAAAAACAGCTTGGCTCCAACTGGTCGTAATCAATTGAATCGGGTGTTCCCGCCCAAGCGGTCATGGAGATGCTATCCCCCGGATTAAGCGGGATCGTTGACCCGTAGCCAACAGCAACGCCGTCGATCTGAATAACAACAAGCTGCCCAACATCACCTGTTGTTGCGTTTGAAATTGCGGATTGGCCAAGGTTGACAACAATATTTCCGATGGTCCCAACCACAGCGCCGTCAATTGTCAGGGTGGATGTTAATAACTGCGAAGACCCCCCGCCCTCGTTTTCCAAGGCCAGATCATCGTCTGACATGTTTAATATATCGGGTGATGCGGTGCCCGACACCGTGCTGCTTGGGCTGGCAAGCCAATTGGCAAATGTGTCAGGCAGTCCAATATCAGCGGCAGAATACACATAAAAACTTGGCAAATCAGGCTCCACCAGCGCGGAAAACGGGTTAACAGGCAGTAAACGGCATATTTACTAAAAATTTACTAACGCGCTGAAATTCCGTTAACGAATTTGATTTTACGCTTGAAACTTGCGGGTTTTGGACGGGTGGGGTAGAACCCGAAAAACAGATATAGACGGTTGTAACTCATGGCTAAAAACAGAAAACCCAAGGTGAAACGCCCTCGCGCTGCGGCGCCACGGGGGTTTCGCGATTATTTCGGCGCGGAGGTGATTGCGCGCAACAAGATGTTGCGCCAAATCACCGATATTTACCAAACTTACGGGTTTGACCCGCTGGAAACCAGCGCCATTGAAACGGTTGAGGCTTTGGGTAAATTTTTGCCCGATGTAGATCGCCCGAATGAAGGCGTGTTTGCGTGGCAGGATGAAGACGACGCATGGATGGCTCTGCGTTATGATCTGACCGCGCCGCTGGCACGGGTCTATGCACAGTTTCGTAATGATCTGCCCTCGCCCTATCGCCGTTATGCGGTCGGGCCGGTTTGGCGCAATGAAAAAGCCGGACCGGGGCGATTTAGGCAGTTTTATCAATGTGATGCAGATACGGTTGGTAGTGCAAGTATGGCGGCAGATGCGGAAATTTGCGCGATGTTGGCGGATACGTTGGAAGCGGTTGGAATTGCGCGGGGCGATTACATCGTGCGGATGAATAACCGCAAAGTTCTAGATGGAATTATAGAAAATTCAGGAGTAGCCGGAATCGATGGGAAAGAATTTTCGCCTGACGACTGGGATAAGTTGAGAATAACCATGCGGGCAATTGATAAATTTGACCGTATTGGAGAAGCTGGCGTTCGAGCGCTATTGGGTA
>CAZSSS010000174.1:0-4572 GCA_964609255.1 uncultured Rhodobacterales bacterium | reverse complement strand
ATCGCTGGCGTCTTGGGCGGAAATAACTTTATGAGTTGATGCAGTTGCCATGGTGATCTCCTGTTTTGGAACGTTTTGCTGTTTTCGTAATGATATTAGGATATTGTTCTTGTTTTCTACAATAGATGAGAGAAAAGAAGGAAGATTGCTGTCGTAATCAGCCCTTTACACGAACAACGTTCTAAATATTGCTTAGTTGTTGGAAAACAAATAACGCTTGCCATTTAAAAAAGAAATATGCTCCTGCGCAATGCCGATATTTTCATCGGCAATGAGGCGCGGATGCCAAAACACTTTGGCTGATTATTTTCAATTCAAGCCATCGTTTGAGAGATGGCATGACCCAAGCTTCCTCCCTTGGAGGTTTTAATATGAGACTATCTGCATCCGTTTCCAATTAAAACGACAGGTAATGCTGCTGTCGCGCAAAACCACTATTTCACACCACGCCGCCTTAAACACAATTGCAAACCAAAAGGGCTATAAGACTTGAGGTCAACTTGCGGCGCAGTATACGAGTGAAGGCAAAGCAAATTTGTGCCAATACATAATTGAGCACCTAGATACGCCAGCTCGAGGTACAGTTATTGTTATCGACTATCTGCAATTACTGGATATCTGCAATTACTTGACCAAAACTGAAAGACTCCAATCGTTGCAGACCAATTATCAGCACTAAGCTCCTTCGTCAAAAATACGAACGTTAAGGCCATTTTAATATCGTAGATTGATCGGAAATTTGAATTATCTAGAAAGGAAATGCCGGATTTGGGTGATGTTAGAATGCCCATCCCATTGATTTGACGCGTTTTAACAAGACAGTTTTCTTCAACCAGCAAAACTAAGTTTTCAGATAGCCTGATAGCGACATAATTTAGTGTTGGTAAATGCGAAATATACCCGCATACACCGCTCCCGAAACGGGTGCATTTCACGCATGGGGGCTAAATGCCCCCAAAGTGGAAAGCTATTTGGCTACCTCTGGACTAAAGACCGTCGTTCATCATATCACAGATTTTTGCCGTTTTTTCAAAATGAACAAGTTGATGGATCATGATCAGCCATTCGCCATCTCAAACAAAAGCGATGAGCCTGTCATTTTATTCGCATAAAATGACAGGCTCATCGTTTCGCCTTTTTGGACAATTTTATCTTCACAAACCTTGAGGGCCTTGGCTTTTAATGTCGGGTGAATCACCCTTCGCCTCTTTTTCGAAATCAAAGACTGTCCGTTCCTATTGATCATTCTGCTGGCGGGATCACCAGTTCCATACCAACCAAAATCAAATTTGCGTTCCCGACCTGTGGATTGGCGTCAAGAATTTTTTGATACAGGCTGCCGGTGCCATAGGCATGTTCAGATATATGCAGCAGAGTATCGCCAGATTTAACGATGTATATCTCTCCTTCATCGTCATGACCGTCATCTTCTTCGGCGTCATTGCCATGGTCCTCATCAGCGGCTTCGGCCTCCAATGCGTCGACATCTATAGTTTCCTGTGTCGCCTGATCGGCAATTGCCGCGCTGACGACTGTTTCCAGCAAAACCTCGGTGTTAACATTTCCAGCATCATCGGTCATGTCATCGGGCACTTCGATGGCTCCTTGGCTATGGGCCTCCATCACCAGCGCGTTGATATAGTCATCGCTTTCGCCATTGGCGATGGCCGCCGCAATCACAGCAAGCAAATCTTGCTGAACAACCACATTGCCGGACAAAGTTGTGGTGACGCCAAGCGCCGCCAAAACACTATTTGTGGATTCCTGAAAATCCACCCCGGTTCCTTGGGCCATGACGGCCCCAGACAGCATCAAAACAGCTCCAGCTGGAACGATAATCTTATTAATAATCTTCATTTTCCATCTCCTGACATAATTAAAGTTACTAATTTACGGGCTGGGGATATACTTGTTTAACCCAACCGAAAGCCATGCCTGCATGCCACCTCGATAATAGAATAGTTTATCCGCCGGATATCCCACCGCCAGCAAGTTGCGGATCGCGCGCGGTGATTGACCACACCACAGACCATTGCAAAACAGCATCAGGTCTTTGGCATTCGAAAAATCAAGCCCTTGTTCCCCGTCAGTTGCCCCTAGCGCCTGTAATATCTGGCCCATATACTGGTTATCCTCAGCGTCCAGCACATTGAACGGAATGTTAATGGACCCCGGAATGGTGCCTCGAACGTAAAAACTGGACAGACGCGCATCAATCAGGATGCCGGTGCCGTTTTCAACATCATTTTCAAGGAAATCCAGAACTTCCAGTTCCGCCACGGTCATTACATCCTTGGTAACCTGATTAGGCTGAATGCAAAACGGCGGACATGCGCGCGACGTTTTGGTGAATTCATCATTCAAACGGTTTTCATTATCCTGAATCCGCTCAATGATAATAATCTCGTCACCGACCGTGATTTCGATAAACGGAATTTCGGATGTGATTTGCACATCTTCAGCGTTGGCAACAGTCACAGTTGCAAGGGCCACGCAAAGGCCCAACATAAAATGTTTCATTTTCCCCACCTGCCCAACTGTATCGGGCTCATTAAATAGTTACGAATTAGTTCTTCGGAAAAGAACGCCTGAAAAAGATTAACATAAAAGCGAATCTAATTTTAAAAAATTATCAAACAACATTGAATGAGGCAACAATAAAATTTATCATACGGTTAATAAATAGTTGTTTGTTATTTACAATCAATATCTTATGGATTTGTTCACTTTTTCGAAATCGCAAGGCATGCTTGATAAAAACCCATCCACGGCAGTCCCTGCTCCCGATGGGAGCATTTCACGCATGGGGGCTAAATGCCCCCAAAGTGGAAAGCTAGCTTTTCCCGAACATCCCCGCCAACGCCGCCTTTACAACTCCGCCAACGCGCGGCTTTTTCAGCGCCTCAAATGGCATCGGGCGGCATACTTCCATTGCGGCAATACCCACCCTTGCGGTCAACGCGCCATTGATAACCCCTTCGCCAAACCGGCGCGATATTTTTGAAACCACGCCACCGCCGGCCACTGATCCAATTAAATCATCGCCAATCGCCACAGCCCCCGTGGCCACCAGATGTGCGGCCACCGCGCGCAGTAAGCGCCACGATCCCAGCATTCCCGCGCGGCCGCCGTAAATACCGGCAATACGCCGCACCATGGATACATTGCTGGCCAGCGCCACAATAACATCCGCCAAAGCCATCGGGATAATTGCGGTTGCCGCAGCAACCTGCCGACTGGCGGTTTCAATCTCGGCGCGGGCCTGCGCATCCAGCACTGCCATCAGTTCAAGCTCTGCCATGTCCAGCAACGCATCTGCATCCAGAATCTCGGGTTCACGTTCTGACACGGTTTTACGCGCCCAGCGCAATTCTTCGCGCCCCGCATAAAGCCCGTCCAGCCCTTTGATGATTTTCAATGCGTGTTCACGCGTGCCTGCGCTTCGAGCCGCTACCGCTTGTGCGCGAAACCCGTCAAGCCGCCGCATACGGGCAAAACCGGCGATTTCCCGCAATATGACAAGCATAAAGATGGCCAATATAACCAGCAACAGCCCCAGCGCCACGCGGCCCAAAATCAAATTGCGTGACAACAGATTTTCAACAAAATCCCACGCCGCAATAGAGGCCATTAGGCCAAGAAGGCTGGTCAAAGCCGCCCAGAATACACGCGTCAGCCAACTGCGTGGCCGCGCCGCGATGGCGGTCACCCGCTGCATTGCCGCGCCGGTTGGGTGATCAAAATCAGGCACTGGCGCGGCATTATCAGGCGTTTCAACGATATCGAGATCCTTGGCATCCAGCACCACAGGTCCATTGCGTTCCTTCATATTTCACCCTCCCAGACATACCGGATATCGGGCAGGCCTTCCTCGTTTCCAGCGCCATCTGTGCGCTCGGCTTCTTGAAATCCCTCCCGCTCATAAAATCGCCGCGCGCCGGTATTTTGCTGGAATGTCCACAGCGAAAACCCCTTGGGCCGGGCAAATTTGCAGCGGTCAAGCAGCATCCGCCCGATGCCTTGGTTTTGATAAGCAGCCCGCATATACAAAAATTCCAAAACCCCGTCCTCCATACAGGAAAAACCCGCGATTTTTCTGTCATGAAGCGCCAAGGTAACGCCGGTTTTTTCGATGACGCTGCGCAACATTGGTGCCGCCGCGCTGGCCGGATGCGGTGAGATAAACCAGTCGGTTTTGCCGATCCATTCTTGCAAAATTTCCGCGCATTCATCCGCATTGTCGGGTATGGCTTGTTGGGTTGTTATCATAACTTGTCACCGATTAAAAATTGCGCAGCTTTATCAAGCCGAATATGGGGCAGCCCATCGCCATGTTTTCGGGTTAAAACCGGCGGGGCGAATTGCATCAAGTCAAAATCCTCGTTCAACCATTCGGTTGCGCCCTGCCGCGCAGGCGTTAGCAAATGCGCCGGATCATCGGGCAGATCACCGGGATGCATCGCGACCTCGTTGCCATCCAGCCGGATGCCCCGCACACAATCCAGCGCAACGCCATTATGATTTACGCGCTGTTCAACCGTGGCACGTAGCGCCGCGATTGACATCGCTTGG
>CAZSSS010000173.1:0-4593 GCA_964609255.1 uncultured Rhodobacterales bacterium | reverse complement strand
GACTTCTCCAGTTGAGCGCATTTCAGGGCCAAGCAATGTATCAACGCCAGGAAACCGTGCAAAAGGCATTACCGCTTCTTTAACCGCAACATGGGGCGTATTTGGGTCTTTTAGCACAAAATCCGTCAGCTTTTCACCAGCCATAATTCGCGCTGCAATCGCCGCAATCGGTGAATTCACTGCCTTGGCCACAAACGGCACGGTGCGGCTGGCGCGGGGGTTGACCTCTAGCACATAAATCACGCCGTCTTTGATGGCGAATTGCACGTTCATCAGGCCAACAACATTCAGCCCCAGCGCCATTTCGCGGGTTTGGCGTTTCATTTCCTCAATGGTGGCGGTGTCCAATGAATAAGGCGGCAAGGAACAAGCGCTATCGCCTGAATGCACGCCGGCCTCCTCGATATGTTCCATCACGCCCGCCACATGCACGTCTGTCCCATCACAAAGCGCATCCACATCGACCTCAACCGCGCCGGTCAGATAGCTGTCGAGCAAAACCGGATTGTCGCCCGAAACCTGCACCGCAACGTCGATATAGCGTTTCAGATGCGCGTCATCGCGCACAATCTCCATGCCACGCCCGCCCAGCACATAAGATGGCCGGATGACCAGCGGATAGCCAACATCTTTGGCAATAACAAAGGCCTCCTCAGGGCTGGAGGCAATGCCGTTATAAGGTTGTTTCAGGCCCAGATCATTCAGCAATTTCTGGAACCGCTCACGGTCCTCGGCCAGATCAATGGCATCCGGCGTGGTGCCCAAAATCGGAATGCCCTCGGCCTCCAATGCATTGGCCAATTTCAGCGGGGTTTGGCCGCCGAATTGCACGATAACCCCGTGCAATTCACCGTTTTCCTGCTCAACCCGCAGGATTTCCAGCACCGATTCCAGCGTCAGCGGTTCAAAATACAGCCGGTCCGAGGTGTCATAATCGGTGGAAACCGTTTCGGGGTTGCAGTTGATCATGATGGTTTCATAACCGGCCTCTGTCAGCGCATAACAGGCGTGGCAACAGCAATAATCGAACTCAATCCCTTGGCCGATCCGGTTGGGGCCACCACCCAGAATAACCACCTTTTTACGGTCCGTCGGGCGGCTTTCGCATTCAACATCACCCATCACAGGGCTTTCATAGGTGGAATACATATAAGGCGTCTGGGCCTCAAATTCCGCGGCGCAAGTATCAATACGTTTGAAACAGGCCACCACGTTCAGCGCGATGCGGTCATGGCGCACTTGGGTTTCGGTGCGCCCTGTCAGGGCCGCAAGGCGCGCATCGGAAAAGCCCATCATTTTCAGGTTGCGCATTTCATGGGCATTATGCGGCAGGCCGTTGATACACAGATCCGTTTCCACCGCGATAATCTCGCGGATACGGGCCAGAAACCATGGATCAAATTTGGTAATATCAAAGATTTCTTTGTCCGAAAAACCATAACGCATAGAATGCGCGATAATCAGCATCCGGTCAGGAGACTGGATAGACAATGCTTTGGTCAGGGCCTTGTCGATGGCCTCTTGGGCCTCGGGGGTGGCCCCGATTTTGAAACGCGTCAGGTCTTGGGCCGCGCCATCGGTAAAGATCACGTCAGCCGCGCTTGGCATATCGGGCACATCGATTTCGTCAAAACCTGACAGGCCGGTTTCCAGACTGCACAGGGCTTTTTGCACTGATTCGTGAAACGTGCGGCCAATCGCCATGGCTTCGCCAACCGATTTCATTGCGGTGGTCAGGGTGGCCTCAGCGCCCGGGAATTTCTCAAATGTGAAACGCGGGATTTTGGTGACAACATAATCAATTGTCGGTTCAAAACTGGCGGGGGTGACCTGCGTGATATCGTTATCCAGCTCATCCAGCGTATAGCCCACCGCCAGTTTGGCGGCGATCTTGGCAATCGGAAACCCCGTGGCCTTGGAGGCCAGGGCCGAACTGCGCGACACCCGCGGGTTCATCTCAATGACAACCATCCGCCCATCAGCCGGATTCACCGCCCATTGCACGTTTGACCCGCCGGTTTCCACGCCAATTTCGCGCAAAACCGCAATGCTGGCCGAACGCATCATCTGGTATTCTTTGTCTGACAGCGTCAGCGCGGGGGCCACCGTGATACTGTCGCCGGTATGCACCCCCATCGGGTCAATATTTTCGATTGAGCAAATGATAATGGCGTTGTCAGCTTTGTCGCGCACAACCTCCATTTCATATTCTTTCCACCCGACAAGGCTTTCGTCGATCAGGATTTGGGAAACAGGCGAGGCATCCAGCCCGCTGGCGCAAATCGCCTCATAATCCGATTTGTTATAGGCAATGCCGCCGCCGGTGCCCCCCATGGTAAAGGCCGGGCGAATAACGGCGGGCAGGCCGATATCATCCAGCGCATCAAGGCAATCCTGCATGTTTTCAGCAATGGTGGCGCGAGGGTTTTCAATGCCCAGACGGTCCATGGCTTCGCGGAATAATTTCCGGTCTTCGGCCATTTCGATGGCTGGGCGATCCGCGCCGATCAGCTCCACGCTATATTTTTTCAACACCCCCATATCATCCAATGACAGCGCAGTATTCAGCCCCGTCTGGCCGCCCATGGTGGGCAACAGCGCATCGGGGCGTTCTTTGGCAATAATTTTGGCGACAGTTTCAGGCGTAATTGGCTCAATATAGGTCGCGTCAGCCATGTCGGGGTCGGTCATGATGGTGGCAGGGTTGGAATTGACCAGAATAACCCGATACCCCTCCTCTTTCAGCGCTTTGCAGGCTTGGGTGCCGGAATAATCAAATTCGCAGGCTTGCCCGATAATAATAGGGCCAGCACCGATGATCATAATGGATTTGATGTCAGTTCTTTTTGGCATGCCGGTTCCGCGCGTTTGGCCGCGCGGGGCAAACCGGCGCGGGGTGGGGATTCGTCTGCGAGATGCAAATTGTGGCGGTTATAATCGCTCGGGCGGCACGCGCAACCCCACGCGGCCAGTTAAGGCTGGCAAATTGATCGCGTTCGGGCGATAATTGGGTATTTAGAGATGAGAGTATTATGCCAGACGCAAAAATAAGATGGGGAATTTTGGGCACCGCCAAAATCGCACGCGAAACCCTGTGCCCCGCAATCATGAAATCAACCCACGGTAGTTTCGCCGGCGTCGCCAGTCGCAAGCTGGATCGCGCGGTTGAATTTGCCGCCCCGTATCCAAACGCCAAACCTTTTGGCAGTTATGATGAAATGCTGGCAGACCCGGAAATCGACGCCATTTATATTCCGCTGCCCAACACCGACCATGTTGCCTGGACCCTGAATTGTCTTGAGGCCGGAAAGCATGTGTTATGCGAAAAACCCATCGCCATGCAAGCCGATGAAATTGACAGCCTAATAGAGGCCCGCGACCGCACCGGAATGCTGGTCGCTGAGGCTTTTATGGTCACCCATCACCCACAATGGTATCGGGTGCGCGACTGGATTTCCGCCGGGCATATTGGCGAATTACGCCATGTTCAGGGGGTTTTCACCTATTTTAACGATGACCCCAAAAACATTCGCAACCAAGCAGCGCTGGGTGGCGGCGCATTGCCTGACATCGGGGTTTACCCTTGTGTGACAACCCGCTTTGTTACCGGGGCTGAACCGGTGAATATCCGCTCCAATATCACGTGGAATGACGGCGTAGACCTGAGCGCACGCGTCTGGGCGGACTTTGACACATTCACCATGGATTTTTACGTATCAATGCGCATGGCCTTGCGCCAGAACATGGTGTTTCATGGCACGGACGGGGTGCTGACAGTGCATACTCCGTTTAATCCGCCCAGCTATGGAGCCGCAAAAATAGAGATCCGCAAACCCAACGGTGATTGCATGTCCGAAACATTTTCGGCGGCGGATCAATATGTTAACCAATTTGATAACTTCCATTCAACCATATTGAACTGGTCCGAATACCAATGCCCGCTGGAATTTTCCAAGGGCAATCAACGCATGATTGATATGATATTCGCAGGCGAAGTTTTGGAGGACAACGACAGCGACCCTGAATTAAACCCGGACCTGCCTTAGGTTTTGCGCGCAAGAATGGCGTTCAAAGTGCAGCACCGTTTGTAACTGTGTGCTGGCGGGGCGCAACTTACCATTCTACTGAATGGGAGATTTCAACGTGAGAACATTATTTGAACACTTGTCTTCAGGGGGTGGCTTAATAAGTTTAGGCGCACTTGGTTGCCATGCTTTTAGATATTGCCCAACCAATGAATAATACTCGGGCACTATTCTTTCTATGTCTTCGATAAAAGTCCGCGTTCCTGAAAAACGCCCTGCTAGTGGCTCGATCAATAATATTTGAAAAGTATGTGGCGTTAGTTTTGTATTTTCTGCCTGAATGATTTCAGGGTTTTCTCTCAAATCAATGAGCTTAATTTGTGTATGACCGACGCGTGATGGCCAAAATGCACGAATATATATTCGTGTATCGTCGGTTTTTAGCATTCGTAATAACCAGTTAATACGGGCCTTTGTTGATTGTTTGTCGGTCGGAGCTTTGATTTTCATTGAAACGTCTATTGTTCTGCGAACGACATCGGCTTCCAGCAAAATATCTGACGCGGCG
>CAZSSS010000172.1:2393-4616 GCA_964609255.1 uncultured Rhodobacterales bacterium | reverse complement strand
CGCTGCTTACGGCCGTTTGGGCCGAAATGTTGTTGGGCCATTCCTTACCCGATCTTGAGGCGCGCATTGATCTGCCCGAGCATTATTTGCTGCTGGATGCGGATACCCCATGGGAGGACGACCCGCTGCGCTATTACGGCAAACAGGAAATGCGCCTGAAATTCTTTGAAAAAATCAAGGCCAAGCTGGACCAGTTTGGCGCAAATTACACCCTGATTTCCGGTAGCTTTGCCGAACGTGAAGCGCAGGCTATCAAGGTGGTTGAGAAAATGTTGAAAACACCGAAAGGGCCTGAAATTGGCTAATACCAAAACTGTTAAAGATTACATCCGCACCATCCCCGATTTTCCCCAACCCGGCATTATGTTCCGCGATGTGACCACGCTTTTTAGCGACCCGCGCGGGTTTCGCATTGCCATTGACCAATTGCTGCACCCCTATGCGGGGATGCAAATTGACAAGGTTGTGGGGCTGGAAGCGCGGGGGTTTATCCTTGGCGGTGCGGTGGCGCATCAGCTTTCCGTCGGGTTTGTGCCGATCCGCAAAAAGGGCAAATTGCCCGGTAAAACCATTGAGCAAGAATATAAGCTGGAATATGGCGAGGCGATCATGGAAGTGCATGACGATGCGATATTGGCGGGTGAAAAGATCCTTGTGGTTGATGATTTATTGGCCACTGGCGGCACCGCCCAAGCAGGCATAAAGCTGATTGAACGCATGGGCGGAGAGGTGATTTCAGCCGCATTTGTGATTGACCTGCCCGAACTTGGCGGCCGCGCAAGGCTGGCGAAAATGGGTATTGATACACACTGGCTGTGTGAATTTGAGGGCGAATAGATGAAAGCCATTATTTATGAGGCATTTAACGAAATGCCAACCCTCCAGAATGTTGCATCACCCGACCCCAGCAGGGATGGCGTGGTCATCAAGGTTGAGGCAACCGGCGTCTGTCGCAGTGACTGGCACGGCTGGGTTGGCCATGATCGTGGTATTGAATTACCCCATATTCCGGGTCATGAATTGGCAGGGGTTATTGCAGATGTCGGGGCGAACGTGTCCAAATGGAAAACCGGAGACCGCGTGACCGTTCCCTTTGTCGGGGGCTGCGGGGCCTGCCCTGATTGTGATGCTGGCAATCAGCAGGTTTGCGATAACCAGTTCCAGCCGGGATTTAATGCAAAAGGCTCGTTCGCGGAATATGTCGCAATTGATTACGCTGACACCAATTTGGTGCGCCTGCCCGAGACCATGGACTTTGCCACCGCCGCCAGTTTGGGATGCCGGTTTGTTACCTCGTTTCGCGCGGTGGTTGACCAAGGATGCGTAAAGCCCGGCCAATGGGTTGCGGTGCATGGCTGTGGCGGGGTTGGCTTGTCGGCCATTATGATTGCGACCGCCATGGGGGCCAATGTTGTGGCCGTGGATATTTCTGACGCAGCGCTGGCATTGGCGCAAAGCATGGGTGCGGTTGCACTTATAAATGGCGCCACCTCTGCCAGTGTTGTCAAAGAAATCCGTGAGATCACAAAAGGCGGCGCGCATGTATCGCTGGATGCTTTGGGCCATCCGTTAACCTGTAACAATTCCATCAGCTGCCTGCGAAAACAAGGGCGGCATGTGCAGGTTGGTTTGATGCTGGGCGAACACCGTAAACCGGCAATTCCAATGGCGCGGGTGATTGCGTTTGAATTGGAAATCATCGGCACTCATGGCATGCAGGCCCATCGTTACGATGATATGTTTGCCATGATCAACAGCGGTAAACTGGCACCGGAAAACCTGATCGGGCAGCGCATAACGCTGGAACAATCCATAGAGGCCCTGACAAAAATGGACCAGTTTCTGGGTGCCGGTGTTACTGTCATCACCGAATTTTAAGGCGTTGCGCCTATAGACATTCCGCCAGTTTTTACTGAGATAAATGTCAGGGCCGGAATGCAATAGGCACCAATTGACTAAATTGAGCGGTATTTTTGACCCATTCGGTGGGTTTTGTAACCTTTCGTAAACCCCTTAACCATAAATTAGCCGCAGCCCGAGGAAATTCGGGTGCTGCTTGCACAGCTCAGACGGCCAAGTCTGAATCACACCTCCTCGCTCGAACGGCGAGGGGGTGTTTTGATTATGGGGAAGGAAATATTGCCCCCGGATTCATGATGTTATTTGGGTCCAACGCCGTTTTTATCAGCCGCATTGCCGCCAGTTTTCCTGCATCGCCATAGC
>CAZSSS010000172.1:0-2383 GCA_964609255.1 uncultured Rhodobacterales bacterium | reverse complement strand
GCGCGCCAAATCAGCCGCCTTATGCCGCCCAATGCCGTGTTCCGCGCTGAAGCTTCCGCTAAATTCAGCCACCAGATCATAGATCGCGCGGCTTATTTCAGGGCGAAAATGTATAAATTCATCGCGTGAGTGGCCTTTCGGTGGGAAGATATTATAATGTAAATTGCCATCCCCCAAATGGCCAAAGCTGTTGATGCGAAATTGGGTATCAATCACGTTGCGCGCCGCGTCAATAAACGCCGGAACCCGGCCAACCGGCACGGAAATATCGTGTGAAGCCACTGAACCAATGCGTTTATTGGCCTCTGGAATGGTTTCGCGGATATGCCATAATGCCTGTCGTTGCGCCATATTTTGTGAAATAACCGCGTCCAGAACCAACCCGCTTTCCATGGCCTTTGCCAATGCGGTTTCGATCATCGCGGCCAAGTCGCCAACTCCGCCACAATCCATCAATACCATCCACGGGTAGGGCTGTTCAAACGGCTCCTTAAAGCTCAACCCGGTTTCAAGCAGAAATTCCAGCCCCGTGCGGTCGATCAGTTCAAACGCGGAAATCACCCCGCCCAGATGGGTTTCCATCATGGCCATCAATTCCAGCGCCGCATGGGGCGAAGGCACCGCCAGCATAGCCCCGATCTGGTATGCTGGTATCGGATACAGGCGCAAAACGGCCGAAGTGATCACCCCCAAGGTGCCCTCTGATCCGATCATCAGGTTGCGAATATCATAACCTGTGTTGTCTTTTCGCAGGCTTTTTAGCCCACCAATTATGGTGCCATCTGCCAAAACGGCCTCTAGCCCCAGACATAAATCACGGGTATTTCCATACCGCATCACGTTCACGCCGCCCGCATTTGTTGCCAGATTACCGCCAATACGGCATGACCCTTCTGAGGCCAGAGACAGCGGGAAAAGCCGCTTTGCATCCGCCGCTGCCGCCTGAACATCTGCCAAAATTGCGCCGGATTGCACGGTGATGGTGTTGTTTTGCGGCGATATATCAGTAATTCCGGCCATCCGTTCCATTGACAAAATCACAGGCAATGCGCCGTCTTGCAATGTTTGCCCGGCCGCCAGCCCGGTATTTCCCGCCATCGGAACAACGCCGATTTTGGCGCTGTTGCAGGCTTTCAGAATTGTTGAAACCTGTTTGGTGCTATTGGGCCGAAGAACCGCCGCAGCCTTGCCTTTTAGAAACCCGCGCGGTTCTTGCAAATCACGGGGTTCTGGCATGCGAATACAGCCGGCGCCCAGTTGGTTTTCCAGCCTTGCCAAAAATTCCGAGGTTGCATCATTTAGCATCGTGCCCCTATCCGGCGTCGGTTTTTCCGCGTCTGTCACGTCGCAGATTGGCATATAAAACATGGGTGCGCCAGCGACCTGCAATTTGCAAATAACTTTGCGCGACGCCTTCATACTTAAACCCTGATTTTTCCAGCAACCCCCGCGACGGTTTGTTTTCCGGCAAACACGCGGCCTCTATCCGGCTTAGGTCAAACTGGGTAAAACCAAAATTCACAACAGCGGATAATGCTTCTTGCATATACCCTTGGCGGGAAAAATCCGGGCCGATCCAGTATCCAACCGATGCCGCCAGTGCCGCGCCGCGTCGAATATTATCGAGCGTCACGCCCCCCATCAACCGCCCGTCACTGCGCCGCGTTATTAAAAACGGCACCGATGTTTTTGCTTTGAACGAGCGTTCCGCCCAATATGCCCGGTTCTGAAAACTGCGTTTCGTGGCATATTCCTGGTCCCGCACCGGCTCCCACTTGCTCAGGAAATCATCACCGCCCCGCCGCAATTCTTCCCATTCCTGATAATCCCGCGTTAACGGTAATCTCAGGATCAGCCGTTCAGTCTGCAAGGCCAGTTTGGTGCGCCGCTGAAACATCATGCGGACAGTTTGGCGGTCAGTTCATCCAGAGACGGCGCGGCATCTACCGGCCCATAAAGTGCCATCGCCGCTTTGGTGTTGTGGCAAATTCCGGCCGCGAAATCGCGCACTCCCGCAACCGTAACCGCGTCCAGTTTTGCCACCGTTTCCTCAAGCGTTGGCACATGGCCCCAAATGGTCATGGCCCGCGCCATGCGTTCTGCGCGCGCTGAGGGGCTTTCCAACCCCATCAGCATACCCGCTTTCATTTGCACGCGGGCACGCTCGACCTCCGGTTCTGACATATCATCCGCCGATCGCCTGATTTCCAAAACCGCCAGCCCCGCCAGTTCAGCAATCTGATCGCCAGATGTGCCCGAATAAATGCTAAGCATCCCGGTATCAACGCTGGGCGCAATACTGGCAAAAATCGAATAACACAGCCCGCGTTTTTCCCGCACTTCCTGAAACAAGCGAGAGGACATGCCCCCACCCATCGCCAGC
>CAZSSS010000171.1:0-4616 GCA_964609255.1 uncultured Rhodobacterales bacterium | reverse complement strand
TGCTGGAAGAATGCTGTGCTGACGCCCAATCAACAAAAAAACTGGAGCTGCAAAATGGTTGAACTTACACCACAAAACCCGATGGATATTCGCAAATCGCTAGGAATATTATGGTCGCCTTGGGGCATGATATTATTGATTATTGCGGCGGTGCTGTTGCTGGATTTCAACGGCCTGCCCGAAGTATTGCGTATTGCCAGCAACGCCTTGATGGGCACCGCGCCTTATATCGTTTTTGCCGTGGCATCGATTGCGTATTTGCAGGCCAGCGGGGCTGAAACGGTTGTGGCAAAAGCGTTCAAGGGGCGCGAATTTCGGATGATTGTTCTGGCCGCCATGCTTGGCGGGTTGGCGCCATTTTGTTCCTGTGAGGTTATTCCGTTTATCGCTGGATTGCTGATTATGGGCGTGCCTCTGGGGCCGGTTATGGCGTTTTGGCTGGCATCGCCTTTGGTTGATCCGGCCTCGTTTTTGATCACGGCGGGTGCGCTGGGATGGGATTTTGCGGTTGCAAAAGCCGTGTTTGCGGTGGTTTTGGGGTTGTTTGGCGGGTTTACCACCAGTTTTCTGGTGCGCCGCGGGGCGTTTGGCAACCCTTTGCGGCCTAACAAAAAACGTGGCTGCGGCTGTGGGCCAAGCCCGTTTGACGGTAAGCCGGTTTGGCGGTTCTGGCATGAAAAATCGCGGCGGCAACGGTTTGGCCAACTTGGCAAGGAAAACTTTTTGTTTTTGCTGAAATGGATGTCGCTGGCCTATTTGATTGAGGCCCTGATGATCACATATGTTCCAGCCGAACTGATTGCGAGTATTGTCGGTGGCCCCGGGGCAAAACCGATTATTATCAGTGCATTCATTGGCGCGCCCGCTTATCTGAATGGTTATGTTGCGCCACCGCTTTTGGCGGGGTTGATGGTGCAAGGTATGTCAGCGGGTGCCGCGATGTCGTTTATGGTGGCTGGTGCTGTCAGCAGCATTCCTGCCATGACAGCCGTGTGGTCGCTGGTTAAGCCACGGGTTTTTGCAACGTATTTGTCGCTGGGCATCGGCGGAGCCATTGCCGCGGGGTTTGCTTTTTCTGCGGTGGCTTCTTAGGGCAGGTATTGGGTTGGGTTGACGCTCTCGGTGCCGACGCGGACCTCAAAATGCAGGGTTGGTGGTTCGCCCGGGGCGACGCGGCCAATGGTTTGCCCTTGCGTTACCGTATCGCCTTTGGCGACGGTAACGGTTCCAACGCGGCCATAAACTGTCATCAAATCATTTGAATGACGGATCAGAATGATGGTGCCAAGGCCGCCCAGTGATTCAGACACCAGCGCCACCGTGCCCGCGCCAGCAGCCTGCACCGCTGCCAGCGGTTGGGTTTGGTAATCTATGCCCTCGTTTTTGTTGCGACCAGTGGCCTGATAGCCCTGCAAAACTGAGCCCGCGACCGGAAGGATAAACGGCGCATTTGTATTTACGGATACTGCGGTTGGTTCTGGTTGCGGTTGCGGCGTGGCAACCGGGGGGGTGACCACCGGATCAGGGATGGGTGTTTCTGGCGTCGCAGCATGGGTTGTGTCGGGCACCGGAATAATCAATTGCTGACCGGCCCGCACCCCAAGATCAGAGCCAAGCCCGTTCCATGACGCAAGCGCTGTAACTGATACATTATAATTGCGGGCAATTTCATAAGCGGTTTCGCCTGCTTCAACCCGGTGACGCAACGGCGCGGTTGGGCTTCCGACCTCTGGTGTGGGGTCATTGCTGACGTTTTCGATGGCGGAAATCGCGATTTCCTCGGACCAGCCGGAAGGTGAGGTAACAAGGCTGCCGCCAACATTGCTTGGCAATGCCAGAACCTCACCCGCGCGGGGGGTGTATCGGATCGGCAGGCCGTTGGTTTCGGCCAGTTCGGTTGCTGTCAGGCCAACACGGTTGGCCATGGATGTCAGGCTGTCGCCTTCAGCGGCGACAATAACCTGATAATCCTCATAGGTAATAACGCCGCGATTATCGGCCGCTGGCCGGTCATATGACGGAACCGCATCGTTATTTCGCTGAAAGGTTGATGTAATACGTGACAGGTCAATACCGTTTTGCGATATGTCTGCACATGCGGAAACCAACAACACGCCAACCAGCGCTGTTGATATACGTAAGGTCCTGATACCCATAATTTTATGCCCTTTTGTATCCTCAAGAAAATCGCCCGTTTTCGGGTCTGATTCATGCGATTACGTCTTCTGCTACGCCCTCCAACAAGGGCACAAAACGCACGCTGTTTAATTCACTATAGACTAATTCGTTTTCGGTTTTAACAATTTTTATTAGGCTTTGTATAGTATCGGACTGGCCAACGGGCAAGACCATGATGCCGCCAACCTTTAATTGGGCCAAAAGACTGCTGGGCGGATCTTCGGCGGCAGCGGTCAAAAGGATGCGGTCAAAGGGGGCTTGTTCGGGCAATCCATGGCCGCCATCATCGGCAATTACGGTAACATTTGACAGGTCAAGGTCGCGTAAAATCCGGGTGGCCATGCGGGCCAGTGGCCGGTGGCGCTCCATTGTATAGACCCTTCGTGCCAAACGGCTGAGGATTGCGGCCTGATAACCCGAACCCGTGCCGATTTCCAAAACTTTGTGGCGCGATTTGACATCCAGCGCTTGCGTCATTTGGGCCACAACGCTTGGCTGGCTGATTGTCTGGCCACAGGCAATTGGCAGCGGTGTGTTTTCATAGGCGCGATCTTTGAATATCCCTTCAAGGAAAGCATCGCGCGGGGTTTTTTCCATTGCGTCCAGCACCCGCGCGTCGCTGATACCAGCGCTGCGCAACGCAAAAACAAACTGCATTTTTGCTTCGGATATCATGTTAAGCCTCAACCGCGTTTCGCAGGCTGTCCATCACGCTGAACGCTGTCAGGTCTGCGCGCAATGGCGTGACTGTTATAAAACCATCAGCGGCCTCGCGGGCGTCGGAACCCTCAGCGGAACTGATATTGCTTGCATTATGCATCAACCACAGAATTTGCTGGCCGTTCGGTGCGATTTGAGGCTCAACCCCGAAGGCAACATTGCTGCGGGTTCCCTGAACCGTGGCTTTGACGCCCTTGACCTTATCGCCGGAAACCGGTGGAAAATTGACATTATAAAAAACGCCGTAAGGTTTGTCATGCCACGGGGCCTTTTCCAGCAGATCACGCACAACTTTGACCCCATGGGTAATGGCGGCATCAAACGGGTTTTTGGCTTCGCCATCCAGACGGGTATAATATTGCGACATGGCAATGGATTTATAGCCCTGCATCGCGGCCTCCATCGCGGCACCAACCGTGCCTGAATAAACCGTGTCTTCGGCAACGTTATGGCCGCGATTAACACCCGACAAGATCACATCGGGATTAATGTCTTTTAAGACTTCGTGCAGGCCAACCAGCACACAATCCGCCGGGGAACCCTCAACGGTAAAGCGTTTATCACCCAGTTTGGCCATGCGCATGGGTTTCAGGTAAGAAATACAATGCGAGACACCGGATTGCTCAAAAGCCGGGGCAACAACCCAGACTTCACCAGAAGGGCCGGCAATTTCTGCGGCGATGTTTTCGGCCACTTTCAGGCCCGGGCCGGTGATGCCATCATCATTTGTAACCAATATACGCATGGGTTTTCTTTCACTGTTTGCAGGTGTTTTATGGGCCAGTAACGCGGGCGTCTAGGGGCCGTGGAAAAAGTAACTGAGGTGAGTCATTTTTGCCGATGAATTGGCGTAATTAAAAACGCAGCGACAGGCACGACATGCCGCCATCGATTTTTGCGCATTCGGCGTTGTTGATTTCAACCACCTCATACCCCGCGTTGCGCAAGGTTTCAGCGGTGCGCGGGAAACCGGCGGCCATCAGCACAAGATTATTCACCCGAATGGCGTTTGCAGCGGCTTCTTCGCCGTCGGCTGTATAAATGACGTTATATTGTGTAAAACAGCCTGAGCTGGCCAATCGTTTGGTTGACAGAATAGTTTCACCATCCAGCAATGAACAATCGGTTTTGAAATGCAACACAGCGGGCGGCGTTTGGACAACGCGCACCGTATATCCCCAGTCGGCGACCAGAGCTTGCAGTTCTTTAACCCCAGACATATCCGTGCGGTCAGACAGGCCAACCATAATTTCGGTATCTGTGGTCAGGATATCACCGCCCTCAATATATCCGGTTTGTATTTTGCGCAGGTCATAATGCGTGGCCAAATGCGGGGCCATTTTTGCAACCTCGCCTGCACGCGATGCTGCGCCGGGGCGCATCAGGATGGCGCCTTTGGGCAGGCACAGGGCGGTATCCTCAACAAATTGAGCATCGGGAAAAGCGTTTAGCGCAGGCAGTTCGGTAACCGCAAGGCCAGCTTTGCGCAGGGTTGCTACGTAATGGATGTGGTCTTTTTGCATTTGGGCAATATCCGGCGCGCCGGTATCAGCAGCGCGCAGGCCGTCAATGATGCTTGGCGCGGGCGCGCGCGTAATGGCGCGGGTGAAGGTGAAGCAGGGGTTTTGCATGGTGTTAATCCTTGGGTGGTGCGTGGAAACCACGCACCCTACGGGATTAGTTTATGTTATTTTGCATTGAAAGCAATTGTTTGATGA
>CAZSSS010000170.1:0-4636 GCA_964609255.1 uncultured Rhodobacterales bacterium | reverse complement strand
CCTCAGACGAGCTTCTGAACACGCCAAGCCTGCAAGGCGGCTGGTTCACCACCCCCGACCCAGCGCTGTTGCTGCAATTCGAAACCCGTTACCAACTGGCCTATGGCATAGATGCCCACAGCCTTTCCGGCCTTGCCTATGACGGCATTGCTGCCGTGGGTGCCATGATCAGCGCGGCCAAAACCGCTGGTGATGACAACGCTTTTTCGCTTCAGCGATTGACCGATCCTAATGGTTTTGCCGGTGTGACCGGTGTTTTCCGGTTCCGTGCCAATGGCACTAACCAGCGCGCGCTTGCGATCATGCAGGTGGATAACGGCGTTGCCACCATGATTTCCAGCGCTCCGCGCAGCTTTGGCGGATCGGGGATTTAGTTATTTTTGACTATGCGCAAGATGATCTGGCTTTGGGCGGGCTTATTGGCTCGCCCACTGTTATTTTTGACGCAAGCAAAACCCGCGCAACGCTGGACGACCGCTTGGTCAACGCCAAAGATGCCGCTGATATTCGTGCCAAACTGGTTGAGGTCTTGCACGACAGCCTAACAACCGGCCGCGATGTCATTGCCGCCGCCTTGCACCAAAAACCGTTTCAGGCCCGCGCCGCCACCCGGGCTTATGCGTGGCTGGCGGACCAGATTGTCAGCACCGTGATGGATGTCACCATTGCGCGGCTGCATCCGCTGTCTAACCCGACCGCATCACAACGCTTGGCGCTGGTAACTGTTGGCGGGTCAGGGCGTGCGGAAATGGCGCCTTTTTCGGATATCGATCTGCTGTTTTTGACCCCCTATAAACAAACCGCATGGGGCGAGAGCGTGATTGAAAGCATGCTTTATACCCTGTGGGATTTGCGCCTGAAAGTCGGCCATGCCACGCGCACCGTTGATGATTGTATTCGCTTGGGCCGCGAAGATTACACCATCCGCACCGCGCTTTTGGAAAACCGGTATTTATGCGGCGATCAGGCCTTGGCGCAGGAACTCGATACTCGGCTTTGGAATGATCTATTCAAAAAATCCGCCCCCGAATTCATTGAGGCCAAGCTAGAGGAGCGCGGCCGCCGCCATGCCAAAAACGGCGGCGCACGTTATGTTGTTGAACCCAACGTAAAAGAAGGAAAAGGCGGTTTGCGCGATTTGCAAACCCTGTTCTGGATTGCCAAATATATCAACCATGTTGATGGTCCCAATGACCTTGTTGCCATGGGCATGCTGACAGTGGATGAATGCGAAACATTCATTGCCGCTGAGACGTTTCTTTGGACAGTGCGGGTGCATCTGCATTTGATCAATAATCGTGCCACCGAAATTCTTACCTTTAATAATCAGGTGGAAATCGCACAAATTCTGGGGTTTGAAGACCAAGGCGGCATGCAAGGCGTTGAACGGTTCATGCAGCAATATTTTATCCATGCCAAACATGTTGGCGAACTCACCCGGGTTTTCCTGACCGATCTGGAGGCCCGCCACGTCAAGAAAAAACCAAGCATCGGGCGGCGGTTGCTGAACGCGTTCAGCCTGTCGCGTGATGGCGTGCCGCGCGGTTATGCGCTGCAACACGGGCGGTTGAATGTTGATAATCCTGAAACTTTTCTTAGCGACCCGATCAATTTTATGCGTCTATATGAGGAGGGGCTGCGCTCCAAAATCCTGATCCATCCCGACGCCATGCGCTTGATCGCCGGAAATTTGCATTTGATCAACGATGATTTTCGCAATAATGACGAAGCCAACCGGATTTTTCTTGATCTGCTACTGTCTCATAACAACCCCGAACGAGCGTTGCGGCGCATGAACGAACTGGGTGTGCTTGGCGCGTTTATCCCTGAATTTGGCCGTATTGTCGCGATGATGCAATTCAATATGTATCATTCCTATACTGTGGATGAACATACCATTCAGTGCATCTCCAACCTGTTCAAAATCGAACAACGCGGGCTGGTTGAGGATTTACCGATTGCCTCAGAAATTCTTAAGGCCGGCATTAACCGCAAAGTCCTTTATGTTGCGTTGTTTCTGCATGATCTTGGTAAAGGCCGGGTTGAAGCCCATGAAATTATCGGTGCGGAAATTGCGCGCGATCTTTGCCCGCGTTTGGGTCTGCACCCCGATGAATGTGAACTGGTGGAATGGCTGGTGCGGCATCATTTGCTGATGTCGGACGTGGCGCAAAAGCGTGATATTTCCGACCCGCGCACCGTGCGCGATTTTGCCCTGACGGTAAAATCCACTACGAAACTGAAGCTGTTACTGGTTCTGACGGTGTGCGATATTCGCGGCGTTGGCCCGAATGTCTGGAATAACTGGAAAGCCATGTTGTTGCGCCAGCTTTACGGGTTAACGCTGGATGCGCTGACCGAGGGCGCGCAATCCCCAAGCCAGCCCGAGCGCGAAGCAGCCGCGAAAAAGGCGCTCAAAAAACTGTTGAAAGACTGGAAAGCTGAGGATATTGAAGCCGAATGCAACCGTCATTATGCGCCTTATTGGCTGGGGTTGGACACCAATACCCACAAGATTTTTGCGCGTCTTGGCCGCAAAGGGGCCGATAATGAAATCGTTTCAAAAATCAAACCCGACCCGGATCGTGACGCCACGCAGGCCTGTTTTGTGATGCATGACCATCCGGGCATATTTGCGCGTCTTGCCGGGGCGCTGGCGCTGGTCGGGGCCAATGTGGTGGACGCGCGGACCTATACCAGCAGTGATGGTTATGCGACGGCGGGTTTTTTGGTTCAGGATACAAAACGCAAACCCTTTGAAACCTCGCGCCTTGCACGGCTTAATAAAATGATCAAACGCATTCTGAAAGGTGAGGTCATCACCCGCGATGCCCTGAAAACCAAAGGGCGCATTAAACCGCGCGAAAAAGATTTCATTGTGCCGACAACCATTACTTTTGATAACGAGGGTTCGGAAATTTATACCATAATAGAGGTCGACACCCGCGATCGTCTTGGCCTGCTGCACGATGTTGCCCGCACATTGACCGCCAACGGAATCTCCATTGCCTCAGCGATTATTGCGACTTATGGCGAACAGGCGGTGGATACATTTTATGTCAAAGACCTGTTCGGGCTAAAGCTGCACAGCAAAACCAAACGCAAAGCGATTGAGGCCAAACTTCGCGCCGCCATCACAACGGCTGCCGCCGTATGACGCGCCAAATCCGCCTTATTTCCGGTTTTCTAACCGTCGGCATCTGGACCTTCCTTAGCAAGGTTCTGGGATTTGTGCGCGATATTCTGATCGCCGCCGCGCTTGGCTCCGGGCCGGTCGCACAAGCATTGCTGGTGGCGTTGGCCTTGCCAAATATGTTCCGCCGTTTCTTTGCCGAAGGCGCTTTTAACACAGCATTTGTGCCGATGTTTGCCAAAAAAATCGAAGCAAAAGAAGACGCGACAGCCTTTGCCAGCGAAGCATTTTCAGCCTTGGCCAGCATTGTTATTTTGCTTACGCTGGTCGCGCAATTATTCATGCCCTATCTGGTCTGGTCGATCGCCAGCGGGTTTGCCGGTGACAGCCGGTTTGACCTGACCGTCGAATTCGCCCGAATTGCGTTTCCCTATATCCTGTTCATTTCACTGGCAGCATTGCTCAGCGGCGTTTTGAACGCTCTGGGCCGGTTTGCGCTGGCGGCGGCGGCACCGGTTTTGCTGAATATTATTTTAATCAGCGCAATTTTGCTGGGCATGTATCTGGATATTAACGTCGCACGGGCCATTGCATGGGCAACACCGGTTGCCGGTATTGCCCAACTGGTCGCGGTTTGGCTGGCCGCGAAAAAAGCCGGGATTGCCATTATTCCGCGACGGCCCCGATTGTCGCCGGAACTTAAAAGGCTTGCCATTATCGCCGCGCCAGCCGCGCTGGCGGGCGGGGTTGTGCAGGTTAACCTTTTGGTTGGGCGGCAGGTTGCCTCGTATTTTGATGGC
Source organism: uncultured Rhodobacterales bacterium (assembly GCA_964609255.1). Classification (GTDB taxonomy): domain Bacteria; phylum Pseudomonadota; class Alphaproteobacteria; order Rhodobacterales; family Rhodobacteraceae; genus UBA3077. Next base: position 703 of record CAZSSS010000170.1, on the reverse strand, counting down.
GCGGTTGCGTGGCTTTCCTATGCTGACCGGCTGTATCAATTGCCCCTTGGCGTGGTTGGCATTGCCATTGGCGTGGTGCTTTTACCCGATCTGTCACGCAAATTGCGCGCCGCTGATACAAAGGGGGGCAATCACAGCCTTAACCGCGCGGCTGAGTTTTCATTGCTGCTAACGCTGCCCGCCGCTGTTGCGCTTATGGTCATTCCCTTGCCGCTGGTATCGGTGCTTTTTGGCAGGGGCGCGTTTACAGCGGCTGACGTAAACGCAACTGCGGTTGCGGTGTCGATCTTTGGCGCTGGTCTGCCTGCATTTGTGTTGGCCAAGGTGGTGGCACCGGTGTATTTCGCCCGCGAGAACACCCGTAAACCATTTCATTTTGCGCTGGTCTCCATGGTGGTCAATATTGTGCTGGCCATTGGTCTGGCACCTTTTATTGGGTTTCTATCAGCCGCAATTGCCACCAGCGTTGCCGCCTGGATCATGCTGGCCCAACTGGTTTGGGGCAGTCGCATGTTTGAAAATGTCGCGTTTGATGCCCGCCTTAAACGCGCCGCGCCGCGCATAATATTGGCCAGCATAATTATGGGTGCCGTATTATTTTTGATGGCGCAAGGCATGGCCGAATATTTGGAAACCCCCGCCATAAGATACGCCGCGTTGGCGGCGCTGGTTCTTGGTGCTGGCGTGATTTACATTTTGGCAG
>CAZSSS010000169.1:0-4653 GCA_964609255.1 uncultured Rhodobacterales bacterium | reverse complement strand
AAACCGACCCCGATGCGCGCATTGCCCTGATGCAGGATGCACAGCGCCTGATGGCGGCGGATGACGTGAACGGGTTCCTGTTTCAGCTGGCCAAAACAGGTGTTGCCAACAAAAATATCGTTGGGTTGTGGGAAAACGCACCGACACAGGCCACTGATTTAACGGCCGTGTATTGGTCTGAATAAAATGCATGCGGCCCGTTTCGCGCGGGTCGCGGTTTCCCCATGCTAAGATATATCCTAAAACGTCTGATTTCACTGGGGTTGAGCCTGATCGCCGCCAGCATCGTGATCTTTATTGCCATTGAGGTCATCCCCGGCGATGCGGCCAGTTATATGCTTGGCATCAACGCCACACCCGACGCGGTGGAGGTTTTGCGCGAACAGCTTGGCCTGAACCAATCGGGCTTTGCGCGGTATTTTGATTGGGTTAGCGGGTTGTTGCGCGGAGACTTTGGCATCTCCTATACCTATCGCGTGCCGGTGGCTGAAATGGTGTCACATCGATTATGGGTGTCGCTACCGCTTGCTTTTTACGCGCTGGGCCTGTCCACCCTGATCGCGTTTCCGATTGGCATTCTTGCGGCCTCAAAACGGGGAACATTCGCGGACTGGATGGTGATGGGGGGCACGCAGATGGGTGTTGCCATCCCGAATTTCTGGTTTGCGATGATCATGGTGCAATTGCTGGCGATCAAATACCATTTTTTCACCGCCGGAGGCTTTCCGGGCTGGGATAATTTCTGGCTGGGCCTAAAGGCGCTGACCCTTCCGGCCTTTGTGCTGGCCTTGCCGCAAGCCTCAATTCTGGCGCGGGTTATGCGGTCCAGCCTGCTGGATGTGTTGTCCGAGGATTTTATGCGCACCGCGCGTGCAAAAGGGCGAACAAAACGCGGAGCGCTGGTGCATCATGCCCTGCGCAACGCGCTTATTCCGGTCTTGACCATCATCGGCTTACAATTTTCGTTTTTGCTGGCAGGGGCGATCATCATTGAGCAAATTTTCTTTTTGCCGGGCATTGGTCGTTTGATTTTTACAGCCATCAGCCAGCGTGATCTGATTGTGGTTGAATCTGTGGTCATGCTGCTGGTCTTTGCCGTTATTCTGGTTACCTTTTTGGTCGACATCACCTATGCGCTGGTTGATCCAAGATTGCGCCGGCGGGTATGATTAAAGCCGCTTTCAAAATGCCCGGATTTACCATCGGGTTTGTTGTGACAATGACCTTTGTTCTGGCCGCATTGGTGTCGTTTTTCTGGGCACCGTTTCCGACAGATATTGTTGATGTCCCCAATAAACTGCACCAACCCGATATGCTGAACTGGTTTGGCACTGACCATCTGGGGCGCGATATATTTTCAATGGTGATGGTGGGGGCGCGCACGTCTATTGCGGTTGCGGTGGTTGCGGTGGGCATTGGTATGGGGCTGGGTGTGCCGCTGGGGCTGGCGGCGGCCTCAACCAAAGGGTCGTTGCTGGATGAAATTATCATGCGTGGCAATGATCTGGTTTTTGCCTTTCCGGCGTTGTTAATCGCCATCTTGATTACCGCCGTTTTTGGGCCATCAGCCATCAATGCCATCATCGCGATTGGGGTGTTTAATATTCCGGTTTTTGCGCGTCTATCGCGCGGCGCGGCCCTGTCGCTGTGGACACGGGATTTTGTGTTATCTGCACGGGTGGCGGGCAAGGGCGCGGTGCGTATTTCGGCTGAACATATCTTGCCAAACATTGCTAATTTGCTGATCGTGCAGGGCACTATTCAGTTCAGCCTCGGTATTTTGGCCGAAGCCGCGCTATCATATATTGGTCTGGGTGCGCAGCCCCCCGTTCCAAGCTGGGGGCGTATGCTGGCGGATAGCCAAACCATGGTATCATTTGCCCCGCATCTGGCGCTGTTTCCGGGTGCTGCGATTGTTCTGACGGTGCTTGGCCTTAATCTGATGGGTGATGCATTACGAGACCTGTTTGACCCCAAAATCCGCAAGGGCCGAGGATGACCCTGTTACAAATCAACAATCTGAACCTGTCTATCAATGATACAGAAATTCTGCACAACCTGTCGCTGACGGCTGAGGCCGGAAAAATCGTTGCGGTGATCGGCGAGAGCGGGTCCGGCAAATCCATGACCGCATATTGCGTAAACCAGTTGCTGCCGCGCGGGGCGCGGGCAACGGGGCAGGTGATGTTTGATGGGCAGGACATGCTTTTGACCTCGGAAAAAGCCATGTGCGCGGTTCGCGGCCAAGATATCGGCATGGTTTTCCAAGAACCGATGACAGCGCTTAACCCTGTGCAAACCATCGGCAAACAGGTGGCGGAAACGGTGCTTGTTCATGGGGGGGCCAGCAAAGCCAAGGCGTTGAGCATCGCAAGGGAAACCCTTAACCGCGTTGGCCTGCCAGCGGCAGAATTTCCGCTGGGCCGATACCCGCATGAACTGTCCGGCGGCCAGCGGCAGCGGGTTGTGATCGCCATGGCCATTGCGCTGCGCCCCAAATTGCTGATTGCGGACGAACCAACCACTGCGTTTGATGTCACAACACAGGCGCAAATCCTTGATTTGTTGCAAAATCTGGTGCGAGAGGACGGCATGGCGCTGATGCTGATCTCTCATGATCTTGCTGTGGTTGCCAATGTTGCCGATACATTGGTGATTATGCGCCAAGGCAAAGTGGTTGAATCCGGCCCGACTGCGGCGGTATTTGCTGAGATGAACCATCCCTATACGCGCGCGTTGTTTGAGGCCTCAAACCATGTGCCAAAACGTTTGGCTGAAACGCAGGAAACACCAATTCTTAAGGTTACGGGTCTGGTGCGCGATTATGTGTTGCCCCGCAAAACGGTTTTTGGCCCGCCGCCCAAATTACGCGCCGTCAACGATGTGAGCTTTTGCCTAAGGCGCGGCGAGAGCCTTGGCCTTGTGGGCGAAAGCGGCTGCGGGAAATCCACGCTGACGCGGGCCATTCTGGGGTTGGACGCGGTGCAATCGGGCAGCATTGAAATTGACGGCCAAGCCGTGAGCGCAGGGCACACAGTGCCGCGTGAACTGCGCCGCAAGATGCAGGTGGTTTTTCAAGATCCCTATGGCAGTTTTAACCCCCGTCACAAAGTCGCGCGGCTGGTGGCCGAACCCTTTCATCTGCTGGATAACGCACCAAAAGGTGCAGCGCGCCGGCACGCGGTGAACCGGGCGTTGCAAGAGGTCGGCATGCTGGCCAGCGATGCTGACAAATACATCCATGAATTTTCCGGCGGGCAACGCCAGCGCATTGCCATTGCGCGTGCCTTGATTATCAAGCCGGAATTGATAATTCTGGACGAAGCGGTCTCAGCGCTGGATGTTTCAATTCGTGCGCAAATTCTGGACCTGCTGGCGGAATTATCGGACCGGCTGGGTCTGTCGTATCTGTTCATCAGCCATGATCTGAACGTGGTGCGGGCCATTACTGATCGTGTGATGGTGATGAAATCTGGCGAAATGATTGAGGAGGGGGCAACGGAACAGGTTTTTACTGCTCCAAAACATGCCTATACCAAGGCATTGATTGCCGCAGCACCTGTTCTGGAGGAAATGACATGAGCGAAGACTGGTTTGAAACCGATAAATGCCTGATTGCAGGCGACTGGATAAGTGCTGCGGCGGGGCAGACGCTGAGTGTGGAAAACCCGTCAACCGGTGAAGAGCTGGCCCGGATTGCGCGGGGCCAACAGGCGGATATAGACGCGGCTGTAATGGCGGCTCAAGCGGCTATGGATGGGGTCTGGGGCCGCAAAACGGCGCTTGAACGGGGGCGAATTCTGACAGATATGTCTCGCGCCGTTCTCAAACATGTGGATCATTTGGCAGCCCTTGAGGCGGCGGACGTTGGCAAACCGCTTAAACAAGCCCGCGCGGATGCCGTGGCCTTGGCGCGGTATCTGGAGTTTTACGGCGGCGCTGCCGATAAAATTCACGGTGAAACGATCCCGTATCTGGATGGCTATACGGTTTATACCCTGCGCGAACCCCACGGGGTAACGGGCCATATTGTGCCGTGGAATTATCCGATGCAAATCATCGGGCGCTCGGTTGGGGCGGCTTTGGCAATGGGCAATGCTTGTGTGCTTAAACCCGCCGAGGAGGCATGCCTGACCGCGCTGGCCTTTGGGGCAATCGCGATTGAGGCGGGCCTGCCAGCGGGTGCGTTGAATATTGTGCCGGGCTTGGGCGCAGAGGCAGGCGCGGCGCTGTCGGGCCATACCGGCATCCAGCATATTTCATTTACGGGGTCGGTGGCCACGGGCGAACTGGTTCAGCAGGCAGCGGGGCGCAATGTTATTCCGGTGACGCTGGAACTGGGGGGGAAATCCCCGCAAGTGGTGTTTGATGACGCTGATCTGGATGCAGCTTTGCCGTTTTTGGTAAATGCAGGCATTCAAAATGCCGGGCAAACATGTTCTGCCTCCAGCCGTATTCTGGTCCAGCGTGGCGTATATGATCGTGTGGCTGAGATGATGTCAGCACGTTACCGTGAATTGCGGGTTGGCCCCGCCAGCGATGATCTGGACGTTGGGCCGCTTATTTCCGCGCGCCAAAAGGCGATTGTCGAAGGATTTGCTGCGGCGGCTGATCCCAAACGCATTTTGGCACAAGCCGAGATTACAGAAACTG
>CAZSSS010000168.1:0-4653 GCA_964609255.1 uncultured Rhodobacterales bacterium | reverse complement strand
CCGTGCCCACCCGTTTACCTTTGCGTTCATTCAGCGCGTTCACCCGTTCCACCGCGATCTGGCACCAGCCGCCGGGCGCACAGCCAAGGTCAACCACCCGCGCGCCTGGCACCAGAAACCGGTATTTGTCATCCAGTTCCTCAATCTTGAACGCCGCCCGCCCGCGATATCCTTCGCGTTGCGCGCGCTGCACATAGGGGTCATTCAATTGGCGCTCCAACCACAAAGTTGACGACAATTTGCGCCCTTTGGCGGTTTTCACCCGCACCCGCAAATCCCGCATACCGCGGCCCGATGTGTTCTTTTTCTTTGGCGTTTTCATCTTATTTCTTTCCAAAAGCGCCGTCTGCGCTCATCATTGAATATAACATACCTTCGCGCAATCCGCGATCCGCCACCCGTATCTCCTCGGTTGGCCAAATCCGCAAGATGGTTTGCAAAATCGCGGCACCAGACATGATCAGCTCGGCGCGGTCCTTGCCAATACCGGGCGCTTTCACCCGCCCCTCAGGCCCCAGCGCCAAAAAATGAGAGATCACCCGATCCACATCCACAGCCCCCATCCCCATTCCATCAACCTTATTGCGGTCATAACGCTTTAGCCCCAGATGCACTGCGCCAACAGTTGTTACCGTGCCCGATGTGCCAATCATTTGCAGCCCGTCCAGCAGGTCAGCGCTATCATCCAGATAAGGGCCAAATTCCGCGATGTTTTCCTCAAAATACCATGACATAAGCGCAAACCGCGCCGCGTCATCGGCAACATCCGAATAGCGCTCCAACAGGGTCGCAACCCCTAATGGCACCGAGATCCAGTCAACCACCTTTGCCCCCGGAATGTCGCGCAATGCTTCCTTGGCCAATCCCGGCGTCAGGCGCATCATCGCCTGCACACGGTCAATCGCGGCCACATCAGCAATATCGATCCAGATAAGCTCGGTGGAGCCGCCGCCGATATCAATCACCAACACCTGCTTTGCCTCATGGCTAACTAATGGTGCGCAGCCAACCACCGCAAGGCGGGCCTCCTCGGCTGGATTGATAATTTCCAGCTCCAACCCGGTTTCCTTGCGAATACGCGCCATGAATTTTTCGCCGTTGGCCGCACGGCGGCAGGCCTCGGTGGCAATAAGGCGTTGCTGCTTTACGCCGCGTTGTCTGATTTTCTTGGCGCAGACATGCAGCGCCTGAATGGTCCGGTTAATGCCCGCATTTGACAGCGATCCGGTGCGCTCCAGCTCCACCCCGAGCCGGACCGATTTGGAAAACGCGTCGATGACCTCAAAATGCCCGTCCAAAGGCTGGGCAATCAGCATTCTGCAACTGTTGGTGCCAAGGTCAAGCGCCGCATAAAGCGGCCCGCCGCTATGCTGCTTGCCCTGCCCGTTTGGGCGCGCATGTTTCATTGTGTTATTTCCGGACGCGAACCTGTTGCCCGCGCGTTTACCAGCAAGATAGTGCAGCGCGTGCGCTTACGCAACCAGCCCGCCAGCCGCTGACGACAATGCCTTGATCGGCACGCCAAGCCCCTGACAGATATTATAGGTCAGATCGGGGTTATTCAGCGTATAAAAATGGAAATGCCCCACGCCCTCGTCGCGCAGCTCATCACACATTTCAACAGCAATTGCCGTGGCCAGCAACGCGGATTCATCAGCCGTTTGCGCGTTGCCAAATGCCTGATGCATCCAGTCTGGCACAGTTGTTGCACAGCGCGCCGCAAATTTGACCATTTTGCCAAAGTTCTCCACCGGCAGAATACCCGGGTGAACAGGCACATCGATCCCCGCCGCCACGCATTTATCGCGAAACCGCAGAAATGTTTCGTTTTCAAAGAAAAACTGGGTAATTGCTTCTGACGCCCCTGCGTCGATTTTGCGTTTCAGGTTATCAATGTCGGCCTGCTCGCTGGCCGCTTCGGGGTGCTTTTCAGGGTAAGCCGCCACCGAAATCTGGAAATCGTCGGTATCGCGCAGCGCTGACACCAACTCAGCCGCAGACTGAAAACCATCGGGATGTGCTTCAAAACGCGCGGCCCCTTTGGGTTTGTCGCCGCGCAATGCCACAATGCGCGTCGCACCCAGCTTGGCGTAACCGCGCGCCACATCCAGCGTTTCCGCGCGGCTAGCACCCACACATGTCAGATGCCCCGCGATATTCAACCGCGCCCGATCCCGAATTGTCAGGATCGCGGCATTGGTGCGTTCCCGCGTGGCACCCCCCGCGCCATAAGTCACCGACACAAAATCGGGTGCCAAGGGGGCCAGCCGTTCAACCGAGCGCCATAAACGCAGGTTTGCCTCGGCATTATGTGGGGGGAAAAATTCAAAGGACAGGCCAAGGGCCTGTTTTTTAGGTTCAGTTTGCATCGGTCCATACCGTCAATGAGTTTTGCTGTAAGGCCTTTTTACAGAAATTCCACGACCAATCAAGACCCAAAAACGACATTTTGACAGGTTTGGGCAATTTACATCGGTCGCGAAACAATGCTACGAGGTCGCCCCTGCGCGTCATTATTGCCCGGTTTTGGGGCAGAGATGCTGGAAAATGGAAGGGAAAATAATGGCAAATCTGGTAATCGTTTATTGGCGTGATATCCCCGCACAAGTGATCTGCGGCAAAGGGCGTCGCGCCGCCAAAATCCAGCTGCCTGAACGCTTTGAGCAAGCCATTGATCGCTGCGCAATGAAAATCGGTGCAAAGGGTGATGATGACTATCTGGCTGAATGGCGTAAATCAGCCCCCAAAAGCGTCGAGGGCAGCGACCAAGATGTCGCGAATGCAACAGCAGAACGCCTGAATGCCGAATATGACTTGGAAAAGATCAAAAACCTGATCAGCAATGACGGTTGGGAAACCACCTGAACCCCAAGAAAAGCTGGAGAAAACTGATGGCTTCGATATTCACATTCCCGCGCAAATCCGCCCCTGTTTCCACAGGTGATCTTGCGCCGTTTTTGCAGAATTTCTCCATCGAGGTTATGCCCCGCACCGCCGCCAAAATTGACGATTTTCGCGCCATTCTTCCTGCTGGAACCCGCGTCTATATCGCCCATATCGCTGGAACGCCGATCAGCGAAATGCTGACCGCGGCAACGCGCATTTCGGCGCAGGGTTTCCCGGTCATGCCCCATTTTCCGGCCCGCATTATCGCTGATAAAAACACCCTCGAAAACTGGGTTCAGCGCTATGCGGATATTGGCATCACCCAAGCCCTGCTTTTGGCGGGTGGCGTTACCTCGTTTGAGGGGGATTTCAGCGATTCGATGCAGTTGCTTTCCACCGGTATTTTTGACAAATACGGCTTTACCCGTCTGCATGTCGCGGGCCACCCCGAGGGTAATCGGGACATTGATCCATCAGGCGATGACACCGCAGTTATGGACGCGATTCGCTGGAAAAACGATTTTCAAAACCGCACCGAGGCCCAAATGGCCATCGCAACGCAGTTTTGTTTTGAATCCGCGCCTGTCATAAAATGGGCAAACCGGCTGCAAGCCGAGGGGATCACCCTGCCCATCCATATTGGCATCGCTGGCCCCGCAAAATTGCAAACCATGATCAAATTTGCGATGGCCTGCGGTGTTGGTCCCAGCTTGCGGGTGCTGACCCGCCGCGCCAAAGATCTCACGAAATTGGTCATGCCGTTCACACCAGAAAGCATTTTGACCGAGCTGGCCACGCACAAAGCCGCGCACCCGGATTTTAATATCAAGTCCGTGCATTTTTTCCCGCTTGGCGGCATCAACAAAACCGCTGAATTCATCACAGAACACACCGCCGCGGCCACTGCCGCCGCCCGCGCCTAAGGAAATATTATGACCCGCACCATCGTTGAATCCGCCACCAAAACCGCCATTATCGGCTTTGACCAGCCTTTTTGTGTAATCGGCGAGCGCATTAACCCAACAGGCCGCAAAAAACTGGCGGCTGAGCTGGAGGCCGGTGATTTCTCAACCGTTGAAGCCGATGCCTTGGCGCAGGTGGCGGCTGGCGCAACCATGCTCGATATCAATGCAGGCGTTGTTTATAATTCCAACCCGAACCCGAATGAAACCGAACCACCGTTGATGCAAAAGATGATCAATATGGTGCAGGGTCTGGTTGATATCCCGCTCTGCATTGACAGCTCGGTTTCCGCCGCGCTTGAGGCCGGTTTGCAGGTCTGCAAAGGCCGCCCCTTGGTTAATTCCGTGACCGGCGAGGAAGACAAGCTGGAGCTAATCCTGCCATTAATCAAGAAATACAACGTGCCCGTGGTGGCCATTTCCAACGATGATACCGGCATTTCCGAGGACCCCGAGGTGCGTTTCGCTGTCGCCAAAAAAATTGTTGAGCGCGCCGCAGATTTTGGCATCCCAGCCCATGATATCGTGGTTGACCCATTGGTTATGCCCATTGGCGCCATGGCCACGGCTGGCCTACAAGTATTTGAACTTGTTCGACAACTTCGTGCAGAATTGGGCGTAAACACCACTTGTGGGGCATCAAATGTCAGCTTTGGCTTGCCAAATCGCCATGCGGTTAATGCGGCATTCCTGCCCATGGCCATTGCCTCGGGCATGACCAGCGCCATCATGAACCCCACCCACAGCATTGAAATGGACGCCATCCGCGCCGCCAATCTGCTGGCCAATAACGACCCCCACGGCG
>CAZSSS010000167.1:0-4660 GCA_964609255.1 uncultured Rhodobacterales bacterium | reverse complement strand
CGGGTTTTGGCACGAAACGGTATGACCGAGGCGCATTTTAAGGCGATTTTGGCGCGTCAAACTCCGGATAAGGTAAAACGGCAAAAGGCGGATTTTATTATTGATACCTCAAAAGGTATTGAAGCGGCGCGTATCCAGGTTCATAATCTGATCAAGCAGCTTAAAGGGCAGATTAATGCGTGAAATCGTTCTGGATACTGAAACCACGGGGCTGGATCCAACTGCTGGTGATCGCATTGTTGAAATAGGCGCGGTGGAGTTGTTGAACCATATGCCCACCGGCAAAACCTATCACCAATATATCAACCCACAACGCGATATGCCCGCCGGAGCCTTTGCGGTGCATGGGCTAAGCGCGGAATTTCTGGCGGATAAACCGGTTTTCACCGACATTGCGCAGGCTTTTCTTGATTTTGTTGGTGAGTCAAAAATGGTCATTCATAATGCATCATTTGATATGAAATTCCTGAATGCGGAACTTATCTGGTGCAAAAAATCAAAGCTGCCGATGTCTCAGGCATTGGATACGCTTGAAATTGCGCGGCGGAAATATCCGGGGGCGTCAAATTCACTTGATGCGCTTTGTCGCCGGTTTGGGATCGATAATTCAGCCCGGACATTGCACGGCGCCTTGCTTGACAGTGAAATTCTTGCCGAAGTGTATCTGGAGCTGATCGGAGGCCGACAGCCGGATTTTGCGCTTTCGGTAGTGTCCAACAACACGGAATCTGGTGAAAACGGTGATTTCAGGTCAAACCGCCGGCCAAATCCGTTGCCAAAACGCTTAACCGAAACGGAAATCGCCGCCCATGATGCTTTTGTCAAAGCGCTGGACGGCGACAGTATTTGGTAATCAGCTAATCGTTGCTGTTTTGGCTTCATCTTGTGCGCGACGGGCCAGTTCTTGGCGATAAAGCGCCAAGAAATCAATGGTATCAAGGTTCAAGGGCGGAAAACCACCGTCATGGGTAATATCGCTGACAATACGGCGCATATACGGGAAAATCTGGCGCGGGCATTCAATAAGCAAAAAGGCATGCATCTGCGCATCTGGCACGTTATCGACCAAAAACAGGCCCGCATATTCAAGTTCCAGAATGAATATGGTTTCTTCACCAGCACTGGCAGTGACATTCAATTTAATCACGATTTCGTAATTTTTGGTGTCGCCCTTTTTCTTGGCGTCCAGACCAACCTGCACATTGAATTTCGGCTGACCTTCGGGATTTTTGCCTTTTTGGGCTGAAACATTTTCAAAAGACATGTCCCGGACATATTGCGACAATGTTTTCAACACCGGAGGTGTTGGCATTTGCGGCGCGGGTTTTGCGTCGGTCTTGGCGTCGTCTGCCATGTTTTGCTTCCTTATAGGTTAAAAAATCTGGGCTGGGCTTAACATTCTTTGCATCCAGATATCAAGGTTGTTTGGTCCAATTAGAATCGCCGGGTTCTTTATCATCAACCACCTCAAAGTCGCCATCAATCGGAGCGCCGGGGCTGTTCGCCGCTGAGGCACGGATTTTTGCCTGCGCCCGCGCCGTTCCCCATTTGATAATACCATCACGAACAGGGGGGATCATAAGAATTAAACCTGTAGCGTCGGTAAAAAATCCAGGGGTCAGCAGAAGAACTCCGGCAACCAGAATCAACGCGCCATGGGCCATGAAAAAAACCGGATTACTGCCGCGATTGATGCTGTTTTGCAGGGCTTCCAGTGTTGCGCGTCCCTGCACACGAATAAGGCTGGTGCCGATAAATGCCGTGATCACAACAATTGCCAAAGTCGGCCAAAGCCCGATTGATCCGCCGATCTCGATAAACAGGCCAATCTCAATTATCGGGATGGCAACAAATATTAGAAATAACCACATTGTCAAAATCTTTCTTTTGTTATGTTTGATCAACAAAGCGGCATGGACTTGAACCGCGTCATTGCTTACATAGTTGTCATTCAGGGCAAACACCAATGTTTGCACAAAAAAACTTTTTTGAAGGATCGAGCAATGGCCTCTGGCGGACTGCAATTACTGGTTTTGGCTGCGGTTGCAGTATTCTTGGTTGTCCGGCTGTATTCGGTGCTGGGCACGCGCGATGGTTTTGAAGGTCCTCAGGAAAAAAACCTTGATCGCAAACCATCGGTTAAGTTCGATGTAATTGAGGGCGGCGGGAATGACGCTGATATAAGCGACCATACCGATCCCGATGGCCCAACCGGACAGGCGCTTTTGGCCATGAAAAAGGCCGAACCCAGCTTTTCGGTTACTGAATTTCTGTCGGGCGCACGACAAGCATATGAAATGATTGTTATGGCTTTTGAAAACGGAGACCAGAAGTTTTTGCAAAAATTCCTTGCTCCGGAAATTTTTGAAAGATTTTCCAGCGTGATCGTAGCACGACGTGATCAAGGGTTGACGGTTGACGCCAAATTTATCGGAGTCCGTGAGATTTCGCTTAAGTCAGCGCATTTTGACGAAGCAGAAAAAGAAGGCGAAGTGACCATTCGTTTTGTAGGAGAGCTGACATCCGTGGTCAAAGACGCTGACGGAAAAACCGTTGAAGGCAGCGCGGATGTTATCAAGCAACAAACAGCGGTCTGGACATTTGCACGCTTGATGGGAACTAATAACCCCAACTGGTTGCTAGTTGCTACGGATGAATGACACGTAAACTTTTCCATTGGTTATTGTTGTTTACAGTTGTTGCGACAACCCCGCTTAGGGCAGCAGATATTGCATTTGTTCCGTTCAACGACCTGTTGGGCTGGGCGCAGGATGACCATCAACAAGCATTGCAGGTTTTTGTCAAAAGCTGCGATGACATTCGTTCCACCCCTCAAATTCCTGCACAAGACTGGCGCGGCGTTTGTGCTTTGGCGAAAGTAAACGCCGGATCAGCGCGGCGGTTTTTTGAAACTCATTTTCGCCCGGTTCGCATAACCCACGGTGCGCACAGCCTTTTTACCGGTTATTTTGAACCGATATTGCCGGGGTCGCGTATTCGAACCGATGTTTTTCGATACCCGCTTTATGGTGTGCCGCCTGAATTGCCGGTCGGGACCGTTTGGAAAAGCCGCGCAGAGCTTGAATCAGGCGTTTTGGCAGGTCGTGGGTTGGAACTGGTTTGGCTTAAGGACCGGGTTGATGCATTTTTTGTGCATGTTCAGGGGTCGTCGCGGTTTAATCTGACAAACGGAACAACAATGCGGCTTGGTTTTGCGGGGCGCAACGGCCACCGGTATCGCTCTGTTGGCCGACAGATGATAGAGCTTGGTTTACTGCGTGACGGGCAAGCCAGCATGGCAAACATTCGCGCGTGGGTTTTGGCACATCCCGATGCGGCTGAGATGGTCATGCAACTTAACCCCTCGTTTATTTTCTTTCGGGAATTGACGATTGATGCAAATCTTGGCCCTTTGGGGGCGTTACAACATCCGTTGACCAGAATGCGCTCGATCGCGGTTGATCCTGAATTTACGCCGCTTGGCGCTCCGGCATGGTTGATTATGCCTGCAGGATCAGCAAGCATAAACCGCCTGATGGTTGCTCAGGATACGGGCAGCGCTATTAAGGGCGCGCAACGGGCGGACATATTTTACGGCTCGGGGATAACTGCGGGTAACGACGCGGGGCGAATCCGGTATTCCGGCCAGTTGATCACGCTTGTGCCCCGCGCCACGGCGCTGCGGCTGACCGGGCGGGTTGACTGATGGCACGGCGTAAAAAACAGTTATCTGAGGATGATCAGCAGGTTTGGGAGCAGGTCAAAGCATCTATTGCTCCCATGCGGCCCGAAAAAGAATGCCCAACATTACCCAAACCGCCCGCTTTGCCGATATTTGGCAGGAACAAACCTGTGTTTTCCAAACCGCTTACACGAATTGGCCGGGCTGTCGCAGAACCAGCTGTCCGGTTTGATCTGGCACCTGACCCGATGATTGCCGTTGCACAAAACCGCCGGACCATGGATCAGCGTGTCCATAAAAAAATGCTACGGGGAAAATTACGCCCCGAGGCAAAAATTGACTTGCACGGAATGCATGCTGCCCATGCCCATGATGCTTTGCTGGGTTTTGTGCGGCGCTGCCACGGGCAGGGAAAACGGTTGATTCTGGTGATAACCGGCAAGGGCAGTAAAACCCATGATGAGCCCACCATAATGCCATCGCGCCAAGGGATATTGCGACATTCATTGCCCCATTGGTTGTCCTCAGCAGAAATGCGGGTGATGATTTTGCAAATCACGCCTGCGCATGTGCGCCATGGGGGTGGTGGTGCCTATTATGTTTATCTCAAAAGAAAAGGCCGCCCGTAATCGGGGCGACCTTTGTTTATTTCAGGTTTGCAGCGCTTAGAACGGCAGCGGCGCACCATTAGCAGTAACACCTTGCGGCGAGAATTCAATTTCCGAGATAAATTCATCCGCTACTTCGCCGGGTCGGGCATATACCATCATCATGCCCATCACCATGCCAACTTGATCGCCCGGGATAAGCCCCAGTTCAACCAAACCATTGGCCAAGGACTGCGCCCCGGTCAACGTAACGGTCACACCGCCTGTGGGAAACGGAAACCCCATGGAATTGTCAATTATTGCAGAACCTTCGGCAAGCAATTTAACACCCGCCGCGCTCAGCATAATCTGATTAATCGAGATATCCTTA
>CAZSSS010000166.1:0-4682 GCA_964609255.1 uncultured Rhodobacterales bacterium | reverse complement strand
GCTTCCGACACCAATGATTTTCTGGTTCCGCCCCTGCGCAACCAACCGCATAGTATCGCCAAACGGGTCATCAAGATTTATTACAGCCGTTTTTCCAGCGCCTAAAACCCTGTCAAACAATCCGGCTTTGGCTGCGAAATAATCACCAAAGCTTTGGTGATAATCCATATGGTCGCGGGTAATATTGGTAAATGCCGCAGCGCATAATTCAACGCTGTCCAACCGGCGCTGTTCCAACCCGTGTGACGATGCCTCCATGGCGGCATGGCTTATGTTTTTGTCTGCAAAATCTGCCAACAACCCATGCAATGTTATGGGTTCGGGTGTTGTATGTACCAACGGCGCTGTTAACGCGCCCTCTATGCCGGTTGTGCCAAAATTTACGGCACTATGGCCAAGATGTTCGAATATCTGGCGGTAAAAATTCGCGATGGATGTTTTGCCGTTTGTGCCTGTTATTGCAACTATTTTTTCTGGCTGAGCGCCAAACCAGCTTGCGGCTGCCCTTGATAAGGCCCCGCGTGGATCGTCGGAAACAAGAAATGGAACCGAAGCCATGTCAATTTCTTTTGCCGCGATGGCAAGTCCGGCAGGGTCGGTCAGCACCGCAACCGCGCCCATACGCAGCGCAAATGAAATGAATTCGGCGCCGTGCATGTTTTCACCGGGCATTGCACAAAACAAATGGCCGGTTTTGGTCTGCCGACTGTCCACGCACAGCCCGCTTATGTCCAGCACATCGGGCCATTTTCCGTGCTTTTTGGTTATGTCTGACAGCCCCAGTTTTTCGATTGACCTTGCTGGCATATCGCGTTCCTAGTTGCTTGTCAGGCGCATCGAATTGTCCTGTGTTTCAGGGATGATGTTTGGCCGCAAGCCCATAAGTGGTGCGATCCGGCGGATAATTTCCGCAGAAACCGGAACCGCTGTCCAGCCTGCGGTGCGCCGGGGTTCATATCCGGATGTTTCTTCGGGTTCATCCAGCGTAACAATCAACACATATTGCGGGTCAGACATCGGGAATGCGGATGCAAATGTTGCAATCACCTTATCCTCATAATACCCCCCTTGGGGGTTTGGTTTGTCTGCCGTGCCGGTTTTCCCGCCAACCTCATACCCGGGAACCTCACCCAAAGATGCGGTGCCCCGCACAACAACTTGTCGCAACATCATGCGAATATTGTCCGAGGTCTGACGCGAAATCACCCGGTCCTCCTCGGTGGGCAGGTCCACCTCGTTTAACAATGTCGGTTGAACCCGATACCCGCCATTAACCATCGTTGCATAAGCAGACGCCAGATGCAGCGGCGTGGCCGCCAACCCGTGGCCATAAGAAATTGTCATGGTCGAAATCTCGGACCAACGCTGGGGCAATAACGGCTTGGAACGTCGCGATTCGGGCAATTCAACCGAGGTTACATCCATAAATCCAAGCGCGCTCAGCAATTCCTGTTGCGCGTCAGCACCCGCCGCAACCGCCAGCCGTGCCGCCCCGACATTTGATGATTTCACAATAACATCCGTCAGCGACAATCGCGGTCCATAGTTATGAAAATCACGAATGCGGTATTGGTTCCAAACCAGAGGCCCGCTGGTATCCACCATTTGATCCGGGGCCGAGATGCCCCGCTCCATCGCCAATGCAGCGGTAAATATCTTGAACGTAGAGCCAAGCTCGTATTTACCTTGCGCCGCACGATTAAAAAGCGGGCTGTCAGCAGGGTCACCGCTAACGGCCGGATTTGGGCGATGGTTTGGATCAAAATCCGGTAAAGACACCATCGAAATTATGCGGCCAGTATCCGCCTCCATCAAAATCGCACTAGCGGCTTTGGCATTCATTAATTGCATGCCGCCATCCAATACTCTGCGAATGGCTGCCTGCACCGTCAGGTCAATCGATAATTGCAGCGGCGCGCCCTCAAGGCTTGGGTCACGCAAATAATCATCAAACTGTAATTCAACTCCGGCGGTGCCGATAACCTCAGCGGCGTAAACGCCCTCTCGGCCAAAACTTGTGCCCCCCAAAATATGGGATGCAAACATGCCGTTTGGATAAAGCCGCAATTCGCGCGGACCAATAACAAGGCCCGGCTCCCCCAGATCATGCACCATCTGCCGCTGTTCGGGCGACAGTTTGCGCTTGACCCAGACAAATTTGCGCTCACCGGAAAAAAGACGCAACAATTGGTCAACATCCAGATCTGTGAAAATTTCCGACAGCCCGATGGCCGCAGCAACAGGGTCCACCATATCCTGTGGATGGGCGGATAATGATGCGGTCACAAGATTGGTCGCCAAAATCGTGCCGTTCCGGTCAACAATATCAGCGCGTTGGTTGACAATCGGGCTGGCATTGACTGTTGCAAGCGGTTCAACGGGATCGGTGGTCGCCAAAATGGCCATTTTTCCACCCACAACAGCAAAAGCCAGAAAAAACGTCGCAGCAACCAGAACCAGCCGGCTTTCGGCCTGTTTACGCTCCCGAATGCGCTGCTCTCTCAGCCGCGCGGCGCGCTCCTCCGCTTCAACAAGCGCAGGGTCTACGCCGCGCATTCTGGCCTTGAGTATACGCGCAAGCGGTCGCAAGGGGCGGCGGATAAACATCATTGCCCCCTTGCGCTAACAGGTGTGATACCCGTTGCATCGCTGGTTAAATCAGCCGTCAACACGTCGGAACGATCAGCAAAATGTTCGGCATGAATGGGCATAAGACGCAGTTCCATGAAATAGGTCTCGGACAATATCCGCAATCTTTCAGGGCGGTTCAAATAAGCCCATTCAACATTCAAAACACTGATGGTTTCACGCTCCATCGCGATTTCACGCTGCAACTTTGCTACTCTTTTTTGGGTATCACGGGTTTTGTAATTTATTTCAAAAGTCAAATAACCACAGAGCACCACCGCAATTGCCGCACATAGATAGAAAAATGCTTTCATAATACCCCCCCAGCTGAAAGATCCAGCGCAGGCAGCCCGATGTTATGCGGGTTGATTTTTTCGGCGGGTGCAACCAGACGCCGGGCCAGACGCAGCTTGGCAGAGCGTGCCCGCGGATTGGCCGCGCATTCGGCCTCGCTTGCCTCAATCGCTTTGCGGTTAATGCGTTGAAACCGTGGCGATTCAGCCTGAATAGCCGGCGTAAACCGGTTGCTTTGCGGTGCATTACCGGAACGGATCTGGATAAACCGTTTGACCATCCGGTCCTCCAGCGAATGAAAGGTGACCACCGCCAATATTCCGTCTGGCTTCAGCGCGGCCTCAGCGGCACTTAAGCCACGCGCCAATTCACCCAGTTCATCATTGACCGCAATTCGGAGCGCCTGAAAACTGCGCGTTGCCGGATGCGGCTGCCCGGGTTTTGAGCGCGGCAGCGCTTTCTCAATAATTCTGACCAGTTCCAGCGTATCGGTGAGCTCAGCGTTTTGGCGCGCGTCAATAATGCCATGCGCAATGCGGCGGCTTTTGCGCTCCTCGCCAAACTGGAAAAGAATATCCGCGATCATGCCCTCATCCATACGGTTAACAATATCAGCAGCTGATGGCCCCGATTGTGACATCCGCATGTCCAGCGGCCCGGAACGCATAAACGAAAACCCCCGTTCGGCCTGATCAATCTGCATTGACGATACGCCGATATCCAGCACCACGCCATCCAGCGGACCAGCCGCCAACATATCCAATTCACCAAAAACACCCTGCTTTAACACCAGACGGTCGCCGTATTGTCCGGCCCAGCTTTTGGCGCGCTCAAAAACCTCCGGGTCACGGTCAACCGCAATGACACGATCCGCCCCCGCATCCAGCAAAGCACGCGTATAGCCGCCCGCACCAAAGGTGCCATCCAGCCACACGCCCTTTACAGGTGTAATATTTTCAAGGATTGAGGAAATGAGAACGGGAATATGCAGGGTAGCGTCGGTCATCCTAACCCCCAATTCGGAGTTCGTTCAAGAGTTCCAGCGCATCCTCACCATCAATATCTGCATCTATATCCGCTGAATCGGCCTCATAATCAGCCGGATTCCAGATTTGGAACAGGTCAACCATGCCAACAAATATCGCGGTGCTGTCAATGTTGAATTTTTCGGTCAGGTCTTTTCGCAAAATAATCCGGCCATTATCATCAATCGCCAGCGGAATGGATTTTGCCGCCATACGCCGCAACAGCTTTTTCCGGTCACGCCCATAAGGCATTGCCAAGATTTTTTGCTCCATCGCTTTGGCGGCTTCAATGGTATAACCGGTCAAACAGGCGTCTCCGCCCATGCCGTGCATTAAAACCATACGCGGGTTTTTGCCCTGTTCCCAAGCGGGATCACCCGCTGCCAAAACAGCACGAAACGCGGCCGGAATCGATACACGACCCTTGCCATCGACCTTGTTGGTCAACTCGTCTCTGAAGCCTAGCTCCACTGTTTTTTGCTCCTGCTAACCTGTTAAAACGAAAGCGGATCGTGTCTGCCCAACACGATCCGCTCCTGTCCCGTTAGGGTATTTGCCCGACTGCGTGCCACTTAACGTGTCTGCTCGCTCCGCGCCGGATCTTATGGCCTCTTGGCGGAAATTAGCTGCCTGTATGAACTGCCTACTTATTGTTTTCCCTGGGAGAGAAACCAGATTTCCGTCTGTAGATTGTGAGTAGCATAGGTTTTCATGCCCTGCAATGGAAAAGTTTGG
>CAZSSS010000165.1:0-4713 GCA_964609255.1 uncultured Rhodobacterales bacterium | reverse complement strand
CCATGGCATCGGATAAGAACCGCGCCACCACCGCATTGTCACAGGCCATGCTCAGCGAGCATTTCTGCGCTACATCGCGCAACCGCGTGGCCTTGGCGGCCCCAAGCACGTTATAGCTGATCAAAATATTTTCAAATCCGGCCTCAGCCAGAATTTCGGCCTCAGCCAGTTTTTGGCAGGTGATGCCAGCGGTCCCCGCGTCCCTTTGCATTTTTGCTATGCGCAACGATTTATGGGTTTTGAAATGCGGCCAATTTTGCACGCCAGCCGTATCACAAATGGATTGTAAACGGGCAATGTTGCGCGCCACAATATCAAGGTTAACTATCGGAACCGGTGTGTCGTTATTAAAACCGTCTGTCATTATTCAGGCCCCCATCGGGTTGGGCAAATAGCCCAGAAATCCGGTAATCCACCAGCGCCCGTTATGATTACGACAAAAATACAGGGTTTGCCAGTTAAGGCGTTCGCTTTCGCCGTTAGTAAACTGAATGGCGCCGTCAAACTTTTTATGAGCGATGGCAAAGTCGCCCGTTATGTCGATTTCCGTCAGGGTTGTTGCGGCAAAACTGTCAGCCTTGACACGGGCCTCATCAGCATTTCGCAGCATATGGCTGGAGGACGCAACCCAGGCTTTGCCATAAACCTCCAGATCAGAAAAAGAGCTGCGCCACTGGTCCGGGTTTGCACTGTTGCCGCCATCAATACCAAAAAACTGCGTCTCCAGAAAATCCGCGCGGTGGCTGGCCCAATCGGTTTTGGCATAGGCAGTAATGTCACGTTGCACCAACATATCCCATATCTCAAACCGGTCTGAATTTGCGGGGTCAAAGGGGTTTTTCTGTGTCATATCTCGCTCTTTTTGTTAGAGTTCGGGGTTATTGCGCCTTTGTGGGCTATTACATCCAAGGCTAAAACATGGCCCGCCATCATGGCGTCTTTTGCTGATCCGCCTGTCAGTAAACACGCCAGATACCCACCGTTAAAGCTGTCACCAGCGGCGGTTGTGTCCACAACACGCCCGGCTTTGGGATAGGTTTGTGACGGGTGCTTGCCCAGATCCACCGGCCCGTTTGCGCCGCGCTTTAACGCACCCTGCGTGATCCCATAGCCAAGCAAGCGCGCCCGCACCTGCGTTTCATCCTTGTCGTCAAACAGCGCCATTTCGTCATCCAGTGATGGCAAGGCGATGTCACATATCTGAAACGCGCGGCGAATGCTGGCCTGCGCTTCACCCCGGTTTTGCCAAAGCGCAGGGCGATAGTTTGAATCAAATGAGACCAGCCCCGGCCATTCCTGCAACCAGTTCAACAGTTTTTGGCGTATGTCAGCAGGCAGAATGGCAAGGGTGACGGCGCTAAGATGAATAACGTCAAACCCCTCAAGTTGCCCAAATCCGTTTGAAAACAAGGTGCGCGCCGCTGAGTTTTCGCGCCAGAAATAAAACGACCGCTCACCGTTCGCATCGGTTTTAATCGCATATAGGCCCGGTAACTTGCTTGGGTGGTGCTCCATTTTTGGCAGAATGTTTTCTGAGCGCACAAAATCGGTGATCTGTGCCGAAAGCGGGTCTTGCCCGACCACAGAGATAAAGCTGACGGAATGTTCGGGCGGTAAGCTGCGGCGCAAATATACGGCGGTGTTCAGGGCATCCCCGGCCACGCCCAGTTTTTGCGGCGCACGGGTTGCGGCAAACTCGATCATGGCTTCACCGATGCAGGCAATGGCAAGGCTCATTGGTTAATCCCCTATCGGCTGAGGGCCGGTATCTTGCGAAAGCGCAACCAATGATGTGCGAATCCGGCGCAGATTTTCCATAGTCAGTGCAGGGTTTTGCCGTGCAGCACCGGTTGCCAAAACATCAATAACCGCCATGAATACCAGTCTTGAGGCCGAAGGTTTAAAAATATCGCGATCTTCAGGAAGATCAAGCGTCAGGCTTATGTCGCTTAGCAGCGCAAGCGGTGAACCGCGCGCCGTCAGGCTAATGCTGGTTGCGCCGTATTGCTTGGCGATGGCCACGCTATCCAGCAATTCACGCGGCTGACCACTGGCTGATATGGCAAAAACCACATCCCCCGTCCCAAGGGTTGAGGCCAGCATACGTTGAAAATACCCGTCTGAATGGGCCTCGCTGGGGATTCCAAGGCGGAAAAACCGATTGGCACCTTCGCGCGCCACATTGGCTGAACCGCCGCCAACCCCGAAAAATATGATCCGCCGTGCTGCGCCAAGGGTGGCAATCGCTTGGTCAATTTCTGCCGCCTGCAATTGTTGACGCGCCATGCCAAGCGCTGCTTCTAACCCGTTGAAAACCTGATCCACAGCCAAATGCGGTGTCAGGTTATCCTTTGGTTTGCTGTTCAGATATTGCAGGCTGACCGCCACGCTTTGTGCCAGCCTGATCTTGAAATCCCGAAACCCAATGCAGCCCAAGGTAATACAAAACCGGTTCACAGTTGCCACCGACACCTGCGCGGCGGTTGCGATTTCATTCTGGTTCAGAAACGCGGTGTTTTCCAGATCACCAAGAATGAAATCCGCGACCTGTTGTTCACCTTTGGCGAAAACCCCCGCCGGTTTTTGCATTTGCGAAATTATGTCAATAATCGGACGCATGGGCTGCTATTCGGGGTTAAAGGCAATAACGTCGATTTCCACCTTGGCGTCCACCATCAGCGCGGCTTGCACGGTTGAACGCGCTGGCGGGTGGGCAATAAAGTACTTCTCAAACACCCCGTTAAACGAGGTGAAATCCCGTGGGTCATCCAGCCAGACATTTACCTTGATCACATGTTCCAACCCGCAACCGGCTGTTTTCAGCACGTCCAGAATGTTGTGCATGACCTGTTCGGTTTGAATGATGATCCCGCCGTCAACTATCTCACCGTCTTTGGCCGGAACCTGCCCGGAAATATAGATAAAATCACCCGCGCGCACGGCTTTGGCAAAAGGGCGCGGAGTGCCACCAGCGGCTGTATCAGCCGTGTCAAAGCGGGTTATTTCATTAATGGCAGTCATGTTATGCCTCCAATTGTGAGTTTGTTACATACTATACGCATATAATACAGGGCAATCAATCCTTGATTGACGATCTCGGTTAAGATGTGTAATTTTGTTACAAAATTCCAAAAGGTAAAACCTGATGCGTAAAAGTAACCCCGTTGCCACAAAAGCAAAACGTGTTTTTGTCGGATCTCTGGCCACCGAGACCAATACATTTTCCCCGCTTCGCACCGATTTGCAAGATTTCAAAGACAGTTTTTATGCCCCCCCCGGTGAACATCCACAAACGCCAACCCTGTGCAGCGCGGTGTTTCCGGTGGCGCGCAACAAGGCTGCACACTATGGCTGGCACCTGATTGAGGGCACCGCCACCTGGGCTGAGCCAGGCGGCATGCTGAACCAGCACACATGGGTCAAACTGCGCGACCAACTGTTGCAGGAGGTCCGCGCAGCACTGCCGTTGGATATCGTGCTGCTGGGCCTACACGGCGCCATGATCGCACAAGATTGCCTAGATTGCGAAGGTGAGCTGCTGGCAGAATTGCGCAGGCTTGTTGGCCCCAAAACCATCATTGGCGTCACGTTTGACCCCCACAGCCACCTGTCAGCCCAACGCGTGGAAAATGCTGACATCATTACTGTTTTCAAAGAATTCCCACACACAGATTTTGTAATAGCGGCTGAAAATCTTATTGCTTTGGCACAGCGCTGCGCTGATGGCCAGATCACGCCGCGTATTTCGGTGTTTGACTGCAAGATGATCGAGCTATTTCCCACCTCACGCGCGCCAATGCGCGGCTTTGTTGATCGGATCAAAGCCATGGAAGGTGTCGGGCCTGTGCTTTCGATCTCAGTAATTCATGGGTTTATGGCGGGGGATTCCCCCGATCTTGGCACCAAAGTAATTGTTATCACCGATGATAACCAGAAATCAGGCGATGAACTGGCGCAAAAACTGGGGATGGAGCTGTTTGGCTTTCGCGGCCAAACCCGCCCGGTATTTTTATCGGCAAACGCCGCCATTGAACAAGCAATCAACGCAACCAAAGGACCGGTTGTGGTGGCTGATGTCTGGGATAATCCGGGCGGCGGAGTGCCCGGGGACAGCACAATTTTGCTGCGCAGCATGTTAGAAAAAAACGTGCAAAACGCCGCCCTTGCCTCAATCTGGGATCCAATCGCGGTGCGCACCTGTTTTTCGGCGGGACCCGATGCGCGCCTGCGCCTGCGTTTTGGCGGCAAAATGTCCGATGCAGCGGGTGAACCAATTGACGCTGATGTAAGGGTGCGCAAACTTATGCGCAGCGCGGTGCAAAGTTTTGGCGACAGCATTGTGCCGCTTGGCGACAGCGTCTGGATTGAGGTCTGCGGCATCGATGTTATTCTTAACACCGTCCGCTCACAGGTGTTTAACCCCGATATTTTTACAAATTTTGGTATCCAGATCGCTATGAAAACAATACTGGCGGTTAAATCCACCAACCATTTCCATGCCGCCTTTGCCCCCATTGCTGCCGACATTATCTATGCAGCAATTGACGGCCCCTACCCCAACACCCCCGAAACCAACAATTATACCCGACTTACCCGAAAAATCTGGCCCCGCGAAGAAACGCCCCATTCCAAATAATTCGAATATCAAGGTGAATACAAACACCACATCAGATAATAGTGTTATAAAATAACAAGTTAGAGGCTGTCACGCAG
>CAZSSS010000164.1:0-4722 GCA_964609255.1 uncultured Rhodobacterales bacterium | reverse complement strand
ATGGCCAGCCGCCGTGAAACTTGTCAATTCGCCAAAATAAATATTTCCGTCACATAACATCAGATCAACGCGCGCAAAATCAAATGGTGTTGAAAGAATACCGGCAAGGCGCAGAAGCTCGGGAAGTTCGGCGGGTTTATCGGGTGAAATACGGGGGTAATAATTGTAATACTGCATGTCCAGCCCCACCCATTCGGGGGTTAAAAATGCCTTAATTGTTCCCGTAACCGGATGCGAGATGCTGCGCACCAATACCGGTTTTCCAAAAAAGCAGAAAATTTTTATTTCCTGCATTTCGCGGGGTGACGTGCCAACCAACATCTTTTCAACCATGAATTTCCGCTTGATGTCATGATAGGCCCATTCGGTGTCCGGGTTATGCGCCCCGGCATTCCAAGTCTTGATGTCTTTTAACATCTGCGCACGCGATGTGTCGTCTTTTACAAATGCCACAAGCCCGCTGGCGTGGTTGGTTTTAACAACATAGGGATACGGGTAATGGCGCGCTGCCATTTCGGCCGGTGTATCGATAATATCATAAAGCGGCACAAGGAATTTTTTGCCAACTAATCCGGCGGCCCAGCCACGGGCGGCTATTTTGTCGGAAACAATCGCGCGGTCAATTGTATCAGGAAACATCATTTTATTTAAAATAAAATCACGAAAACACCGTGGTTTAAGCGGATGTGGAATGGTCTTTGTGGTCATTATCGGATTGTAGTAAAACCCGAACGGGATAAACCATATTTTTGCCAATAACGCATATAATCGCATTACAAATACATTATGGCTAATCCAGACCCCTTTGATATGCATTGCAAACCTCGTTACTGGGTAAACCCCCTTTTAGAAGTATTCCCTGTTTTCCACAAACAAAAAAAGACCCGCCAAAAGGCGGGCCAGTCTCAGGGAGAAATCATTTTTCAGGATGCGAGGCGATACCCTCCGCTCTCGGTTATCAGAATGCGCGCATTTGAGGGGTCAGGCTCTATCTTTTGGCGCAGGCGGTAAATATGGGTTTCCAGCGTATGGGTGGTGACCCCGGCGTTATAGCCCCAAACCTCGTGTAACAGCACATCGCGCTGCACCACACCGTCCGAAGCACGGTAAAGGAATTTCAGGATATTGGTTTCTTTTTCGGTCAGGCGGATTTTTTTATCATCCTCGGTCATCAGCATTTTTACCGCAGGTTTGAAGGTATACGGCCCAATGTTGAAAACAGCATCTTCGGATTGTTCATGGGTGCGCAACTGCGAGCGAATGCGTGCCAGCAGCACCGGAAACTTGAAAGGTTTGCTGACATAATCATTGGCACCTGCATCAAGGCCTAAAATAGTATCAGCGTCGGTATCATGGCCCGTTAGCATCACAATCGGGGATTTAACGCCTTGTTTGCGCATCAGGCGGCACAATTCGCGGCCGTCCATATCAGGCAGGCCCACATCAAGGATCACCAAATCATAAAGCTGCTCTTTGGCTTTGGTCAGGCCTTCGGCGCCGGTGCCTGCTTCGAACACATCAAATTCGTCGGTTAGAACCAATTGGTCGGCCAGGGCCTCACGTAGGTCTTCGTCATCGTCCACCATCAGTATTTTTCTGAGCGTATTCATTTTGGGTTCCTCCGGTTGCTTATATGCATTTTGGCCCGCCAACAGCGTTTATCAACCCTTATAAAGGCGCGCTCACCGTTCTGTGTGCGTGGGACTTCAAATGTTTCAATTTTGGGCACAACCCGATATAGATTCGTCAGGAATTGAAACAAAGGCAGCTATATGACCCTTGCGCTGACAGCCAAAGATCGCATTGCACGCGGCGTAAATGACTTGCGCCTTGGGTTGCCTGTGATTCTGGACATGCCGACGGGGCTGATGCTGATGGCGTCGGTTGAAACATTGGCCAAGCCTCGATGGCAGGCATTTTCAGCGCTGGCAGGCGCAACATTGGCCATTACTGCACGTCGCGCCGAAACCCTGCGCGCCATTCCCTATGATGGTGATCTTGCGCGGATTTTAGTGCCAAAGGATGTTGATATCTGGTGGGCGCGCGCCGTTGCTGACCCTTCGCATGATCTGGATATGCCGCTAAAAGGCCCTTTTTCATGCAGCCGCACTGGTTCGGCTGATGCGCATCGCCACGCGATAGAGCTGTGTAAAAAAGCCAACCTTTTACCCGCCGCGCTGGTCGCGCCAATTTCTGAAACCTTACCCGGCCTAAGTGTAATTCAGGCTGCTGAATTAGAAAACCAACAAGGTATTATCCTTAAGGAAATCGCCTCTGCCAAGGTTCCCCTTGCCGTGTCAGAGCTTGGCCATGTGCATGTTTTTCGCCCCGATGACGGTTCCGAGGAGCATTACGCAATTGAAATTGGCAACCCCGATCGCAGCAAACCCGTTTTGTCCCGCCTGCATTCCGCGTGTTTTACCGGTGATTTAATCGGGTCGCTTAAATGTGATTGCGGTCCGCAGCTCCGCGCGGCATTGGCGCAAATCGGGGCTGAGGGCGCGGGGGTATTGCTGTATATGAACCAAGAGGGCCGCGGGATTGGTTTGGCAAATAAAATGCGGGCCTATGCCTTGCAAGATCAAGGGTTTGATACCGTCGAAGCCAACCACCGGCTGGGGTTTGAGGATGACGAACGTGATTTCACCCTTGGGGCGCAAATACTGCAAACAATGGGGTTTTCAGCGGTGCGGCTGATGACAAACAACCCCGCAAAAATCCGCAAAATGCAATCTTGTGGGCTGGATGTGGTTGAGCATGTGCCCCTGAAGGTTGGCAAGAATAAGTTCAATTCGGATTATCTGGCGACAAAAGCTAATAAAAGCGGGCATCTTTTTTAGAATTGATATCACCAGTTTAGACCCACAAGAGACAAAAAAAGACCCGCCGGTTAGGGCGGGCCAAGGTTGGATGCCTTACGGCATCCGGCGGTAAACACTGGGGGGGTCTGCACCGGCGGGGCATTTAGCCCCTTGGTGCAGAGCATCATGCGATGCGGCATCAAGCCTGCATTTCTGCCCTTATTTGTTGGCGAAGCATGTCGATCGGGACTTTTTTGCCGTCACGCTTAAAGCTCCAATATGTCCAGCCATTGCAGCTTGGTGCGCCTTCCAGCGCAGCGCCGACCTGATGGATGGAACCCTTTGTTTCACTGGAAATCACCGTGCCATCAGCGCGAACCTTGGCGCTGTAGCGACCATTCAGCGAAAACAGTTTTTCGCCCGGTCGCAGCATGCCGCGTTCAACCAGATTGCCAAACGGCACACGGGGTTCAGACCGTTTTGCTGCGGTAATTTTAAGGCTGTCGCTGTCAAATTTACGCACATCTTCAATACGCTTTTCCGCGACTTTGCGGTATTTGGCCTCGCGTTCAATTCCGATGAAATTCCGGCCCAGTTTCTTGGCAACAGCGCCGGTGGTGCCTGACCCGAAAAACGGGTCCAGAACCACATCGCCTTGTTTTGTGGAAGCAATCAGAACCCGGTGCAATAACGATTCGGGTTTTTGGGTTGGGTGGGCTTTTTCGCCCTTGGCGTTTTTCAGCCTCTCGCCACCGTTACAAATCGGCAATACCCAGTCAGAGCGCATCTGGATGCCCTCGTTCAATTCTTTAAGTGCTTCGTAATTAAAGGTATATTTCGACGCGTCGGATTTGCCCGCCCAGATCATTGTTTCGTGGGCATTGGTAAACCGTTTGCCGCGAAAATTCGGCATCGGGTTGGATTTGCGCCAAATCACATCGTTAAGGATCCAGAAACCGGCGTCTTGCAGCGCCACGCCAACACGAAAAATGTTGTGATAGGAGCCGATCACCCAGATCGCGCCGTTTGGCTTCAGGATGCGCCGCGCAGCCTTGAGCCATGCGCGGGAGAATTTGTCATAGGCGGCAAAGCTGGAAAATTGGTCCCATGCGTCGTCTACGGCATCAACTTTGGAATTATCCGGCCGATGCAGATCCCCCTTTAACTGCAAGTTATAGGGGGGGTCCGCGAAAATCAAATCGATGGAATCCGCCGGAAGACGGTTCATTTCCGCGACACAATCGCCGGATAATATCTGGTTGAGCGGTAGCGTATCCGCGCCCACTTGTTGGTCTGCTTTGGTCATGTTCTCTGCCTCGAACTATGGTTGTTCGTTAATGCACCCAACATGAGTCAAAAGTGATTCGCCGTCAATATCTAATAGAATCAATAGGTTATATTATTTTCTTCATACAACATCTTGTGGATAGGTTTGAACGAGACTCTATGGTGAGGGGTCACCCCTAGACGTTCCAAGCCCGATTTATGGGCAGGAACGCCGTAACCGCTGTTTTTCTCCCAGCTATATCCGGGGAAATCACGCGCCAAGGCCTCCATGATCCGGTCTCGGGTGACTTTGGCAATGATAGAGGCGGCGGCGATGGAGACCGAGCGGCTGTCGCCTTTGACAATGGCTTTTGCATCGCAGGGCAAATCTGGCGGGATTTTATTGCCGTCGATCAGGGCAAAATCGGGGGGGCTGGGCAAATCAGCCACAGCGCGGCGCATGGCCAGAAAGGTGGCTTGCAGGATGTTGATTTTGTCGATTTCGGCCACCGAGGCGCTGCCGATGCCGACCTGACTGGTGGAGAGTATCTGGTCAAACAGGATTTCACGCCGTGATTTTGACAGCTTTTTGGAATCGTTCAGCCCATCGGGGAAATTTGCCAGATCAAGGATCACGGCGCTGGCCACAACCGGG
>CAZSSS010000163.1:0-4728 GCA_964609255.1 uncultured Rhodobacterales bacterium | reverse complement strand
TGCAATCATTGATCCGAACGGACCAAATGGAAAACCGATTGGTATTTTCGAAAGCGGTGCAATCCTGCTGTATCTTGCGGAAAAGACCGGTAAACTTTTACCCAAAGACCCGCATGAAAAGCTAGAGGTTTTGCAATGGCTCATGTTTCAAATGGGTGGCGTTGGCCCGATGTTTGGCCAGTTCGGGTTTTTTCACAAATTTGCAGGTGCCGAGTATGAAGATAAGCGCCCGCGTGACCGGTATTTAGCAGAAGTGCGCCGCCTGATGGGGGTGCTGGAAACCCGCCTTAAAGGGCGCGAATTTATCGTTGGCGAGGCGTATTCAATCGCAGATTTGGCGCTGTGGCCTTGGGTTGGCACCATCGATAATTTTTATGATGCAGGTGATTTGGTTGGCACTGACGACTTTCCGCTGCTGCGCCAATGGGTGCAGCGTTGCAATAAACGCCCGGCGTCAAAAATCGGTATGAAAACACCGTCTTAACCCACAGCTAACCCTCAGGCAGGCTGCCGGTTAGCACATATTTAAGCACCTCAATAACCTGCGCAGAGGTCTCAACAACCGCCAGCGCCGCCGCATCCACTTCTTTCAGGGGGTGCTGGTGGTCTGGCCCGTGCATCACAATCAAGGATTTGCCAAGTGCTGCCGCATAACCCGCGTCAAAGGCTGCATTCCATTGCTTGTATTTGTCGCCAAACCGCACCACCACAATATCGGCTTTTTCAATCGCGTTGCGTGTGCGGATCGCGTTTAGTTTCGCGCCCTTATTGTCATGCCAGAATTTTTTGTCCTCAGCCCCCATGATGGCCACGCCGCAATCATCCGATGCGTCATGATCCGTAACCGGGCCAGAAAAATCAACATCCAGATCCGCAGCGCCTGCCGCAATTTCGGTGCGCCATGCGGTGTGAATTTCGCCGCTTAAGTAAACTTTCATGACCGCAGCTCTCCGTTTGTGACCTTTTTCACAGAGGCCACAATGTTATCCGAGATCGCCTCGATCTCTTTATCCGTCAGCGTTGCCTGAACAGGCTGTAAACGCACGGTAATCGCAACAGATTTTTTGCCATCAGTGTTTTTGCCCTCAAAAATATCAAAAACAGAAATGTCTGAAATCAACTTTTTATCGCCACCTTTGGCTGCTTTTATCAATTTTTCAACTTCGAGGTCCGCGTCCACCAAAAAGGCAAAATCACGTTCAACCGCTTGCAGGTCATTCAACACAAGCGCCGGTCGCGCCTTGGTTTTTGCCTTTTTGAACGGCACATTATCGGGGAAAATCGTAAAGGCAACTGCCGCGCCTTTGATACCCATTTCCTTAAGGATTTTTGGATGCAGCTCACCAAATACCGCCAGCGGGTTTTTGGGGCCAAGTGACAACACAGCCGAGCGTCCGGGGTGGAACCATTCCGGCGCATTACGCATCGCCATCAGGTTGCCAACCGGCGCACCAATGGCCAAAAGCGCGGCCTCGGCATCAGCTTTGGCATCCAGAAAATCAACCGCGCGGCGGGTGCCATGCGGGTTGCGCGGGGCTGTGTGGCCAATGCGAATACCGCAAGCCATGGTGCTTTGATCATCGGGTTCCTCGCCGACAAAACCTTGGCCAATTTCAAACAGCGCCATATCCGCAAATCCGCGCGCCTGATTGCGCGCTGCGGCTTGCAGCAGGCTTGGCAGCAGGGTTGGGCGCATGTGGCTCATCTCAGATGAAATCGGGTTGGAAAGGCGCACAGCATCACCGCCGCCGCCAAATAACGCCGCTGATTTCTGGTCAATAAAGCTGTAGGTCACGCATTCATTTAACCCCAGCGCAGCAATCGAACGGCGTAGCATGGATTGGCGTTTTTGGGTGGGTGTCAGCACGGGGCGCGCCACGCCGGGCAAAACCCGCGCCATTGGTTTGCCTTTTAGTTTGGTCAGGCTGGCAACCCGCGCAATTTCCTCAATCAGGTCAGCCTCGCCCTGAACATCGGGCCGCCAACTGGGAATATCAACCATGTTATCCGGGTTAACGGTAAAGCCCAGATCGGTCAGGATTTTGACCTGCTCAGTGGCGGGAATATCCATTCCGACCAAGGAAATAACGCGATCCGTGTCCAGTATATATTGCCGCGATGTATCAGGCACCGCCCCCGCAACAACCATTTCCGAGGCCTCGCCGCCGCAAATATCAAGGATCAGCTGCGTGGCCAAATCAAGGCCGGTTGGCGTGAATGCCGGGTCAACCCCGCGCTCAAACCGATAGCGCGCGTCGGAGTTTATTTTCAGCTTTCGCCCCGTCATCGCAATGGTGATCGGGTCCCAATAGGCGCTTTCAACAAACACATTTTGTGTGTCATCGCTGCACCCCGATTGCAGCCCGCCCATCACGCCGGCGATGCTCTCAACACCGTTCGCATCGGATATCGCCACCATTTCGGGGTCAAGGGTATATTCATTATCATCAAGCGCTTGCAGGGTTTGCGCAGCGGCAAAATGCACCCGCAGGTCACCCGAAACCTTGTCGCCGTCAAACACATGCAGCGGGCGGTTTTGATCATAAGTCATGAAATTTGTGACATCAACCAACGCTGAGATCGGCCGCAAACCGATGGCGCGCAGCCGGTCTTGCAGCCATTGCGGCGAGGGGCCGTTTTTGACACCACGGATGTAACGCCCCGTGAAAACAGGGCAGGCTTTGGCCTGCACATCCGCGTCAATACTGACATTGATCGGGCTTTTGAACCCGCCGGAAATCTGCGCCGCAGGTGCTGGTTTCAAGGTGCCAAGCCCGCGCGCCGCAAGGTCTCGCGCCACGCCGCGCACCCCCAAAGCATCGGGGCGGTTGGGGGTGATGGCGATGTCAATTACGGGGTCGCTGCGGTCCATATAATCGATGAAACGTTGGCCCAAAGGCGCATCGCTGGGCAGATCAATAATGCCGTCATGCTCGTCCGAGACCATCAATTCGCGTTCCGAACACAGCATCCCGAGGCTGTCCACATCGCGGATTTTTCCCGGTTTCAGAACCATATCAATGCCCGGAACATAGGCACCAACGGGGGCGAAAACCCCAACCAAACCCGTGCGGGCATTGGGGGCACCACAGACGACTTGGACTTCCTCGGTGCGGCCACCCGGACCATCGGGGTATGTCTCAACGCGGCATAATTTCAGGCGGTCAGCGTTGGGGTGCTGCACGGCCTCGATCACCCGACACAGACGAAAAGCGCCGAGGGTATCAGCGGGGTTTTCGACGCCTTCGACCTCAAGGCCAAGGTCGGTCAGGGCATAGGTGATCTCGTCCAGCGTCGCGTTGGTGTCGAGATGGGTTTTGAGCCAGCTTAGGGTAAATTTCATCGGGTCACCTTGGGGTAAACATGTTTTGTAAAACGTGTAATACGTTAGGCGGAAATTTCCAAGGGGGATGTGCGGCGCGGGTTGGCCGCGTTAGCGAATTGCGTCAAAGGGTGTAATTTTTGTATAATTTTTCCGTAGTTTTTGTATATGCCATTGAAAGGTTAACGCATGTCGTAGGGGGCGTGGTTTCCACGCACCGTTTTGGCGACAATATAGGGTCAATGCGTGTGGCAAACGCACCCTACATCCGGCGAAGCCTCAATTTATCAATAGCGGCTATTCTGGACAGCGAATAGCCGCATCTGCTCGAATCTGGCCGCCAATTTCATTAAAGTAATTTTCTGAAATAAGCATGATAACAAATTTAGCAAAATTCATATGCTCCATTAGAACATCCGCCTCGCAAACACATTGGGCTTTTTCAACGGTGGCATTATTGCAAAGAGAACCACGGATAACGTCTTCATACCTAAAAAAGTAAAAGTAAATCGTCCAACAAATGACAGCCACAGCAATCAGGCAGGCCGTCATAACTAAGCTCTTTAATAATGGTTTAACATTGATTTGCATATTCGTTGCCCTTGTTTTTCCTCAAAATGCAGGATTGATTCACGCTAGGGATATTTAATCCAACCTTCCACCCAAGGAGGACGTTTTTGTGAAGACCGTAGTCGTAGGGTGCGTGGTTTCCACGCACCGTTTTATCGTCAACCGTCGGAGCGATGCGTGGGGACCACGCACCCTACAATTTTGCGCAACGCCGCGCCCAATCACCGTTCGGCCCCTTAGGGCCGGACCGCGCCCGACCCTCCCCACGGGAGGGCGCTTTACGCCCACCCAGGGTCAGGCGCGGTCCTATGTTAGGTGAGTGTGGTTTTGTCGACATAAGTCTATCCTGAAGGGCCTCGAAAGTGAATAATTTCCTTGTTTTGAACCCCTTCAATCGCCAATTCCTTGCGCAAAACATCCCGCAAATGTAGTCCCAAACTTTTGATTTCAAAATTGCCCGTGCATTTGGTTTTATTGTTAACTTCCAAGACTAATTCTATGGCTCTGGCATCACCGAATAGGAAAATTGAAGCCATCGCATTTTCTATCGCCGCAACACGTTCTTTTGTCTGCTTATCCCTCACCGCATAATCTTCAAGTGCAAAATATGCATCAATTAGATATGTAGTTACCCTTTCACGACGACGTTCTTCTTGATCTTTCTCAAGGTCTTTCTTTAGTCCAAAATAATAAGTAAGCCACGCGCCTACCACGGCACCGACAAATGCAGATCCCGCTGTAAAGAATAAAGTGCCCATCACCCACTGATCCCCCCCCGCATATTCGGCATATCCAAGCTCGCAAACCCGTAATGCCGCAGCCAGCGCAGGTCACTG